>DATCWN010000435.1:0-7427 GCA_036566285.1 Hanamia sp. | reverse complement strand
ATCCTTGGTGTTGGAACAATGTATAGCAACGGGTTATTGGCATACAGCAACGACCCTCATTCGGAGTTTTCGAAACATTTGAAGCCGGTGGGAAGAACCCTGGAACTGGAAGATTATTACGTGTGGTGCAATAGTCCTATTGAAGCTCCCGATGGAAAAATCCATGTTTTCTTTTCCCGATGGAAGGCCTCTAAAAAAATGAGTGGCTGGATCAATGGCTCAGAGATCGCACATGCTGTGGCTGATAATGCAGAATCGCCGTTTGAAGTAAAAGGAACTATTCTCGCACCAAGAGGAGCGGGCCATTGGGACGCTACCACATGTCACAATCCGCTGATAAAGGCTTTTAACGGGAAATATTATTTATACTTCATGGGCAACTCTAATGGCAAAACCAATACAAAGCGTATAGGAGTTGCCGTAAGTGATTCGCTGCATGGGCCATGGCAACGCCCGGATGCTCCTTTATTATTACCGGGCGATACCGGCTCATGGGACGATCATTGTACTACCAATCCTGCAGTGATACAGCATCCCAATGGACAATACTGGCTGTACTATAAATCATGGAATACCAAAGAGTATGATGAAGCTACAGGACCCATACGTGGCAATAGAAAATACGGTCTTGCCATGGCAGATAAACCTGAAGGGCCTTATAAAAAGTATGAAGGAAATCCGGTTATAGATTTTTCATACAAAGGAAATAATACACAGTTTGAAGATGCATTTGTTTGGCTTCAAAAAAATAAGTTCAACATGATTGCGCGCGACATGGGTTTTTTTGACCAGCAAAGTGGTTTGATACTACAATCAAAAAACGGCATTAAATGGGATGACCCAAAGATTGCTTATGATGCTGCATCCAAATACATACAGCAACCACCGGCGCCTGAATACCTAAAGAAGTATGGCAGATTCGAGCGCCCGCAAATATTATTTCACAAGGGAAAACCAGCTTATCTTTTCACTACGTCGCAGGGAGGCAAATACATGACTTCCTCTCCATTTATTTTTAAGATCGTGTGAAATATTGGATATAATTATTCGTGAGTATTTATCAAAGCAAAGAGGGTGTTGTACAGAAACTGCACTGTTATCTTTCGCATTTCTACTACCAGCATGGTACAGGATGCCGGTTATCGGGTAAACCACCATTTTACATTATTATCTGTAGAGAATGGCTATACGAATCTTGAACACTTTTTAAATGAGATCGTGAAAAGCAAATAATTAATGAAAAAAACCACACAACTCCTTTGTTTTTTGATTCTTGCTCATTCATCGTTTGGACAGCAAAAGAAGTCAGTGCTTTGGTACGATCAGCCGGCTAAGAATTGGAACGAAGCATTGCCTATTGGAAATGGAAGATTGGGCGCCATGATCTTTGGAAGAGTTGCAGATGAATTGATACAATTAAACGAAGAAACATTATGGACCGGAGGGCCTGTGGATCCGGATCCCAACCCAGACGCGCCCAAATATTTGCAGCCTGTGCGAAATGCATTGTTTAAAGACAGCATAGGGCAGGCTGTAAAATTATTACGCAAGATGCAGGGCCCCAACACTGAAATGTATCAGCCATTAGGAAATATCATTTTAAAGCAGTCACTGAACGGCGAAGTTTCCAGCTACTACCGTGATCTTAATATTTCCAATGCTACAGCCACCACGCGTTTTACAGTGAACGGTGTGGAATATTCCAGGGAAATGTTTTCATCAGCGCCGGACCAGGTAATTATCATCCGGCTGAAAGCAAGTGTGCCAAAGGCCCTGAATTTTAGCGTGGGTGTCAATCATGAGTTGAAATTTAGCAAGGTGATTACACCAGATAGTGAATTGGTGTTAAAAGGAAAAGCAAGAATTACCAACGATGAAAGAAGAATTCCTAAACCGTTTATTTATGAGGATAGCCTGCGCCAGGATGGAATGCGTTTTCAATTCAGGATAAAAGCGGTTACCAAAGATGGGCTAGTAAGCCATAATGATAGTACGCTTACGATCTCCGGCGCTACGGAAGTTCTTTTGTATGTTTCCGCGGCAACAAGCTATAATGGCTTTGATAAATACCCTGATAATGATGGAAAAGATGAAGAGAGAATTGCCAGGGATTTTTTAAATGCATCTTTAAAGAAAAGTTACCAGCAATTGCTGAAGGCTCACGTAAAAGATTATCAGAAATATTTTAACAGGGTAGTGTTGTCATTAACAGATAATCCTGCCGATCAGCAGCCCACAGATAAACGTTTAGCAGATTACAGAATAACAGGAAATGATCCGGGTCTGGAAGAATTGTATTTCCAGTTTGGCCGTTATCTCCTCATATCAAGCTCAAGACCAGGTGGCATTCCGGCAAATTTGCAGGGTATCTGGAATAAAGAGATCCGTCCTTCCTGGCGCAGCAATTACACCACCAACATCAATGTAGAAATGAACTATTGGCCTGCGGAAATGTGTAACCTTTCTGAAATGACGGAGCCATTGATTGAGCAAATAAAAAGATGGGCCGTGAACGGAAAACCAACTGCGAAGAATTATTATAACATGCGTGGCTGGGCTGTTCACCACAATTCTGATATATGGGCGCAAACCAATCCTGTTGGCGAAGGTAGCGGTGATCCCAAATGGGCCAACTGGGCGTTGGGAAGTCCCTGGCTTTCGCAGCATCTATATGAGCATTACCGTTTCACTGCTGATAAAAAATACCTGAAAGAAACGGCTTATCCTTTAATGAAAAGCGCGGCTGAATTTTGCCTGGACTGGCTGGTAGTAAAAGATGGAGTGTTGGTTACTGCACCATCTACCTCTCCTGAAAATGTGTATGTATTGCCGAACGGAACAAAGGGCACTGTAACCATTGCATCTGCAATGGACATGGAAATAATATGGGATCTGTTCACCAACATCATTGAGGCCGATAGCATTTTAAATATAGATAAAGATTTTGCCAGTTTATTAAAAGAAAAGCGGGCCCAATTAAGCCCTTTAAAAATTGGCAAAGCAGGAAACCTGGTAGAATGGTATAGCGACTGGAAAGATGAAGACCCACAGCACCGCCATGTATCTCATTTATTCGCATTGCATCCCGGAAGGGAAATCTCACCGTTGCTTGATTCGGCCTTTGCTGATGCCTGTCGTAAAACACTTGAAGTGCGTGGCGATGGCGGAACCGGCTGGAGCAAAGCATGGAAAATAAATTTTTGGGCCCGCCTGCTTGATGGCAATCATGCTTATAAAATGTACCAGCAATTACTTGACAGTTCTACCATGAAAAATTTATTTGATTCCCATCCACCTTTTCAGATAGATGGAAATTTTGGAGCTACTTCCGGAGTTGCCGAAATGTTGTTGCAAAGTCATCTGCAGCAAATTCAATTGCTGCCAGCCTTACCCTCAGCCTGGCAAAAAGGATCAGTAAAAGGATTAGTTGCGAGAGGCAATTTTGTATTAGACATGAATTGGGATAAAGCAAAGCTTACAAAGGCAAGCATTCTTTCAAGAGCAGGCGGCACCTGCGTTTTAAGAACTACCATTCCTGTTGTTGTTTCCGGAGCAATAGCGGTTTCAAAAGAAGTTCCTTTTTACAATACAACTCATTACATCACTACCTTCCCTACCGTTGAAGGGAAGTTGTATCATATCACTGCTCAATAAAATTTTTTAATGAAACCATTTTTTATTTTTTTATTTCTGATTGCTTTTACAGCATGCACCGCGCAGCACAAAGTGGTATCTCCACCAATAAGTTCTCTGTCACCAGGTATAATGAAGTTTAGTTTTGGATCTCATCTTAAAAGCGGACATACACAAGTGTTGTCCAATTCGACATACACTCCGGAGAAAGGTTTTGGAATTGACATCGGCACAAGGATTATTGATAAAACGGATTTTGCAACAAGCGATAAACCGTTTTATTTTTCAGTAAAAATTCCCGAAGGAAATTATGATGTAAAAATTACTTTAGGAGATAAAAATGGAACTTCCGATGCAGCCATTCGTGCGGAATGCAGGCGGATGATGGTGAACAGGATCCGTACAAAAAAGGGAGAAATAAAAACCGTGGAATTCACACTTCATATTCGTGACAGCATGATACGGGAGGATAACAGCATTACCAAAGTACGACTTAAACCCCGTGAGCATGCTTACCTGCATTGGGATGATAAGCTGACGCTTGAATTTAATGGAGAAAATCCTAAAGTACGAAGCATTGAAATTTCACCTGCGGCTAAGGATGTTATTACTGTGTTTCTTGCCGGCAATTCTACAGAGGTTGACCAGGCTGAAGAGCCTTATACTGCATGGGGACAAATGATCCCTTCATTTTTTCAACACAGTAAAGTTGCGGTTGCCAATTATGCAGAGTCAGGAGAATCTCTCAGCAGCTTTATTGCAGAAAGAAGATTTAAGAAAGAACTAAGTTTGATGAAGCCCGGCGATTATGCATTGGTTCAGTTTGGCCATAATGATCAAAAGCAAAAAGGCCCCGGCATTGGCGCGTTTACCAGTTTTAAAAAAGATTTGAAATATTTTATTTCAGAAGTGAGAAAAAAGGGTGGCATTCCGGTTCTCATAACGTCCATGCAAAGACGCAGTTTTGACAGTACCGGAAAAATCATGGAAACTTTAGGCGATTATCCGGAAGCAGTAAGGCAAACGGCGAAAGAAGAAAACACCCCTTTGATTGATTTGAACGTGATGAGTAAAATAATGTATGAAGCATGGGGGCCGGAGGAATCCATAAAAGCATTTGTGCATTTTCCTGCCAATACCTATCCCGGTCAAAACAAAGAACTGAAAGATAATACCCATTTTACACCCTTTGGCGCTTATGAGATTTCTAAGATTATTGTAAAAGGAATCAAAGAAAGTGTGCCCGCTCTTGCGAAATTTTTAAAAGCGGGCACTCCGGATTTTGACCTTGCAAAGCCAGATCATTTTTCATCCTTTTACTGGCCGCGCAGCCCATCAACAATTTCTGTAAAGCCAGATGGTAATTGATTTTAAAAGGATTTATTTTATAAATAAAAACAGTGTTTATGAAACTTGGCAAAAGGTATTTTTTACTGCTGATAATTTTATCAAATGCCTTCACTCCTTCGCTTGTTACCTCTCAGTCAACGTCTGCTACCATACAGGTGGACCTGAATCGTCCGGTAGGTGATATGAACCCTTTGTGGGCTTGGTTTGGCTACGATGAGCCTAACTATACTTACATGAAAGACGGGAAAAAATTATTGTCTGAAATCGCCGCGTTAAGCCCGGTTCCCGTACATGTTCGCACACACAGTTTATTATCAACCGGCGATGGAACAGCCGCGTTGAAATGGGGATCCACAAATGCCTATACCGAAGACGCAGATGGAAACCCTGTTTATAGCTGGAAAATAATTGACAGCATTTTTGATACGTATGTAAAACGAGGTATGAAGCCGCTTGCGCAAATTGGTTTTATGCCAGAAGCGCTATCAACGCATCCTGTGCCTTATAAACACGATTGGAAGCCGGGCATGCCTTACGATAAGATTATAACCGGGTGGGCCTATCCTCCCAAAGATTATAAAAAATGGGGCAATCTTGTTTATGAATGGGTGAAGCATTCGGTGGAGCGTTATGGAAAAAAGGAAGTGGAAAGCTGGTACTGGGAAGTCTGGAACGAACCTAATAGCAATTATTGGAAAGGCACATTACCTGAATATTTGAAGCTGTATGATTATGCCGCAGATGGACTAAAACGTGCTTTACCCGGCGCCAAAATCGGTGGTGCCAATGTAACCGGCGGTGGTACAAAATTTCTCGATGCTTTTATTAAGCATTGTTTGAACGGTACTAATTATGCAACGGGAAAAATAGGTTCGCCGCTTGATCTTGTTTTGTTTCACGCAAAAGGCGCTCCCAGGCTTGTTGATGGAACGGTGGTAATGAATATAAGGCAGCAGTTGCGGAATATTAATGACGCGCTTAAACTTATAGCTTCCTTTCCTCAGTTAAAGAATATTCCTGTCGTTATCGGTGAATCAGATCCGGAAGGGTGCGCTGCATGTGGCATGGCGACAAATCCGGAAAATGCTTACCGCAATGGAACGATGTATTCCAGTTATACTGCCGCTGCATTTGCCCGCACGTATGCGCTTGCTGATAAATACAACTCGAATCTTATCGGTGCAGTCACCTGGGCGTTTGAATTTGAAGACCAGCCGTGGTTTTATGGCTTTCGTGATTTAGCTACTAACGGTGTGGATAAGCCGGTTTTAAATGTCTTTAGAATGTTTGGAATGATGCAGGGCAAAAGGGTAGAGGTTCAGACAGGTAGCATGTATTCTCTTGCAACTATTTTAGACTCAAGTGTGCGCGGGCAGCAGGATGTAGGCGCACTTGCCTCAAAAAATAACAACAGCGCCGCTGTAATGGTTTGGAACTATCATGATGTGGACAAGCGCGGTAGCATATCCCATGTAAAAGTTATGGTAAATGGATTGCCGTCAAAAAAAATTACACTTACCCAATATAGAATTGATAATGAGCATAGCAATTCTTATGAAGTATGGAAGAAGATGGGATCGCCGCAAAACCCTACCCATGCGCAGATCCAACAGCTTGAGAAAGCCGGACAATTACAAACAATAGGTAATGTTGAAAGAATAAACGTATCAGGCGGAACTGCGCAAATAAATATTACTTTGCCTGGGCAGGGAGTTTCTTTGTTAAAGATGAACTGGTAGCAATTGTGAACTAATAAAAATATTGAAATGAAAAAAGTTAGATGGGGAATATTGAGTACGGCAAAAATCGGAAGAGAGAAAGTAATTCCGGCGATTCAACGGGGAGCGTTTTGCGAGGTGGTGGCCATCGCATCGCGAAATAAAGAAGCGGCAAAGGCGGAAGCCAATCGTCTGAATATTTCAAAAGCATATGGCTCCTACGAAGAGTTGTTGAGTGATACGGAAGTTGATGCCGTTTATATTCCGCTACCCAATCATCTCCATGTGGAATGGGCGATAAAGTCGCTGGAAGCCGGCAAGCACGTTTTATGCGAAAAGCCTATAGGGCTTTCTTCTTCCGATGCACTGCGATTGATTGAGGTAGCAAACCGAAATCCGCACTTGAAAGTAATGGAAGCTTTTATGTATCGCTTTCATCCGCAATGGAAATATGCCAAAGCACTTGTGGAAGATGGCAAAATAGGGGAACTTAAAACTGTTGAATCATTTTTTTCTTATTACAATATTGATCCCAATAATATCCGCAACCAAAGAAATGCGGGTGGCGGCGGTTTAATGGATATTGGTTGTTATTCTGTTTCCCTTTCCCGGTTTTTGTTTGGCAGAGAGCCTGAAAGAGTTTTTGGAATCATGGAATATGATCCGCAATCACAGACTGACCGGCTCACCTCCGGCATTCTTGATTTTTCAGCGGGAACTTCTACT
>DATCWN010000367.1:0-3158 GCA_036566285.1 Hanamia sp. | reverse complement strand
ATGGAGAAAGTAATTGAGCGTTACAAACTAAAAAATATTCATGAAATATGGCCCAACCTTGCTTTCTATGTGCATGGAGGTGTAGCGCTTGAGCCTTATAAGAGAGGATTTGATAAGCTTTTGGGCAAGCCCATTACTTATATAGAAACCTATCTTGCAAGCGAGGGCTTTCTTGCCTACCAAAGCAGGCAGAATGCAGAAGGGATGAAGCTTGCCATTAACAATAATATCTTTTTTGAATTTGTCCCGTTTGACCAACACAATTTTGATATAGATGGAAAGATGGTTTCCAATCCGGAAACTTTAATGATTCACGAGGTAGAGAAAAATAAAAATTATGCCATCCTCATTAGCACCAATGCTGGGACCTGGCGTTATCTTATTGGCGATACCATTCAATTTGTGGATGTTGAAAAATATGAAATTATTATTACCGGCCGTACCAGGCATTTTTTGAGTTTGGTAGGCGAGCATCTTAGTGTAGATAATATGAACAAGGCAATCAATATGGTAAGCGAAGAACTCAATATTTCCATCGGCGAATTTACGGTGGCCGGTGTTCCGTATGGCAGCTTCTTCGCTCATCATTGGTTTATTGCTACTGATGATGTGGTGAATTCTGAAACTCTTAAAATGATGATTGACGAAAAACTAAAAGAGCTGAATGATGATTATGAAGTAGAAAGAAAGCATGCTCTTAAAGAAATTTTTGTAGATGTACTGAGCGAAGAAACTTTTATGAATTTTATGAGGTCAAAAGGAAAAGTGGGGGGACAAAATAAATTTCCAAGAGTTTTGAAAGGGAAAATGCTGGAAGATTGGCAAAAATTTTTGAAAGAAGAAAACGCATAATTATCCGCCAGCTTTTTTTAATGTATTTTTTAATTCCCCCTGTGCCAATTTTTTTTAAACTAAATCTTTTTCCCTGAATGATAGCCGCCTTTGAAGCCATACTAAAAGGCCTTGCGATGGGATTGTTACTGGCGCTGTCTGTGGGGCCGGTTATTTTTACCATCATAAAGCATAGCATTAATAGCGGTAAAGCCGGAGGGTTTAGTTTTGTAATAGGCGTATGGTTCAGTGATTTTTTATTGGTAGTATTAAGCAATGCTTTTTCAGAATTGGTAACACAATTGCTTGATTTCAAAATGGTTATTGGTATTGCAGGAAGTGCCTTTCTCATTGGCATGGGGCTTTTTTATCTTTTCTTAAAAAAAGTGCATATACACCCTGAAGATGTTGCGATGCCACCCATGAGAAGTAGTGATCATGCTAAAATTGCTTTGCAGGGTTTTTTATTAAATACTTTGAATCCCGCGGTAATGGCTTTCTGGTTAACTGCCGCCACTGCTATTGCCATTACTCATTCTGTCAGAGACCGCATTATCATTTTTACTACAGCGCTGGCATTGAATATGGGTGCTGATGTTGTAAAAATAACCCTGGCAGGTAAAGTGCGTAAAAAACTTACGTTAAAGAATATAAGATTGATCAATAAAATATCAGGATTAATTTTGCTCCTCTTCGGTACCGTTCTTCTTTTGGGAGTTTTGTTTTTTGTAAAAAAAGTTTAAGATCATGCGGCTTCATTTTATTTTATGGTTATCCATCTTTTTTGCACTGCCGTGCATGGCGCAAAATGATCTTCTTATTCTGAAAAAACACAGCCGGGCGGTTCAATCATTTTTTCCCGGGAGTGAAATCATTTTTTCAACGCATTCCGGGTCGTTTAATGGCTATGTTACTTCCATTGAAAAAGATTCTGTTTTTTTAGTTCAATATGATGTGAGGCAGGTGCCTACCAATCTTGGGGTTTACATGCTGGATACCATAGCGCGTTATTATTTCGGAGTTAATTATCATGATATAACCGGCTTTGGAAAAAATAATAATAAATTCGATTGGAGTGCCTCTGGCGGAGCGCTTTTCGGAGGTGGCGTTCTTTTGGCTACAGTTGGCATGGGCACCTGGCTGTTTACAAAGCCGGATACGCGCTATTATGCAAGCCCGGCGTTGGTTATCGGCTCAGCGGCACTTGCGGGTCTTGGGTATCTTTTAATGAAATCGGGAAATAAGGGAATGCCGCTTGGCAAAAAATATACATTGCATTATATCAAGGTGAAATAACAAAAGGTTTAGTGTTGAACAAAAGGAAAAAAGTAAAGAAAAGAGGATTGGCAAAAAGAATCGTACGCACAATTTTGAAAGTGATTATTTATGGATTTCTGCTTTCAGTTTTATACATTTTATTTTGCAAATGGGTGAACCCACCTTTTACCATTACCCAGTTGGGAAGTGTACTGGACGGCCATGGGCTGCATAGGAATTATGTGAGCTACAATAAAATGAGCCCGAATATAAAGCTGGCGGTAATGGCCGGCGAAGACCAGTTATTCCCAGACCACAATGGGTTTGATTTTAAGAGCATTCAAAAAGCAATGAAGCACAATCAGAAAAGTAAATCATTGCGGGGTGCAAGCACCATCAGCCAGCAGGTGGCAAAGAACGTTTTTCTTTGGCAGCATGGCGGTTTTTTTCGTAAAGGGCTGGAAGTGTATTTTACCTTTATGATTGAAAAAGTATGGGGCAAAAAACGGATTCTTGAAATGTACCTGAATGTGGCGGAGATGGGCGAAGGCATCTTTGGCGTAGAAGCCGCTGCTCAATTTTATTTTAAAAAACAGGCAAAAGACCTGTCGCAAAAAGAAGCTGCAATGATTGCGGCCTGTCTCCCAAATCCCAAAACATATACGATAAAGCCGGTCTCTTCACGGGTTAGGTACCGTTACCCATGGATCATGCGGCAAATGAGCAACCTGCGCGCGGATGCTGATGTGCAGGAATTGATACAATAAGACGAAGTGGATTGATATCACTTCAATTTCTGAACTATCGCGAGTGATTTCTTAACATGTTCATCTGGTGAAATACCATCGGTAGCTGATGAAAATACGGTTTCTACTTTCCCATTTTTGTTTATGACGAAAGTTGTACGTGGAAGAAATCCATGGTTAATCTCTATTCCCCGCACATCTTTAGCTCCCGGACGTGGAGGAGCCATCTTCAATCCAAATTCAGCAGCAATTTTTCCATCAGGGTCTGATGCCACCGGGAATGTGCCTCCACAAAAATCAGGATCAGCAGAAAACGAGTTCAAT
>DATCWN010000366.1:0-4719 GCA_036566285.1 Hanamia sp. | reverse complement strand
TTGAAAACAGGTGTAAACTCTCAAATCCTGTTTACACAATCTAATTTACACTCTCTCCTTGAAGTCGGGGGCAACATTCAATACTATTGGGAAAAGTGCGAACCGGTATGGAATACTAAGGAACCGCATAAACAAAACTTTTTGTTTATTCCGTGGTGTAAGTCCTTATGTAAAAAATTAAACAGTATTGGTAATGGGAGATGTTAGCACTGTTAATTAAAAACATTGATATGTAAATATAAATATTTTGGTAAAAGAAAAAAATTTCTTCTGGCTCTTCCAACGCAGGTCTCCGGAGCTGTGCTTACGCGCTACTAAAATGAGTGAACTGTAGTTACGGGCAGTGCCGGCAGGGGCCTGCGCCAGCATAAAAAGTTCATAGTGAATTCTATTGTTGAATAGTATGGCGTTGGCTGAAACCGAAGCTGATAGTAGTCTTTCTATGCAGCACTCTTAAAGGAGTGATGGGATGATGTTGGAAAAATTATATTCTTCTTCTTATTTTTACACTGATACCCTTAATATTTATTTCTTTTTCTAACATTGAATTTTCATGCAACTGATCCCTGTTTCGGATAAAAATTTAGCCAAAGATTTTCTGCAAGTGCCCCTTATTATTTATAAAGATGATCCCCATTTTATAAGGCCTCTTAATAAGGACATTAATGATGTTTTTGATTCAAAGAAAAACAAGGCGTTTCGTTTTGGTGAATGTAACCGGTGGTTGTTAAAAGACAAAGATGAAAATCTCATTGGCCGTATTGCAGCTTTTGTAAATAAAAAATACAGGAACAAAGGCGATGATCAAAAAACCGGCGGCATTGGTTTTTTTGAATGTATCAATAACCAGGAAGCTGCCGATATGCTATTTGATGTAGCTAAAAGCTGGCTGATGCAACGTGGCATGGAAGCGATGGATGGCCCTATTAATTTTGGTGAGCGCGATCGCTGGTGGGGCCTTGTAGTGGAAGGTTTTAAGCCGCCCATTTATTTAATGAATTACAATCCGCCCTATTACCAGGCGCTATTTGAGAACTATGGATTTAAGAATTTTTTTAACCAGATATGCTGGTATCTTCTGGTGCATACCCAGCTCAATGAAAAGTTTATTGAGATGAATGAAAAATATAGTGTCGACCCCGATTTTAAAGCCGCACACATTAAGAAGAATCAACTGGAAAAATTCGCTTCAGACTTTTGCACGGTTTACAATAAAGCGTGGGCAAGTCATGAAGGCAATAAACAATTGAAGAAAGAAGTAGCCCTTAAAATGTTCCAATCCATGAAACCGGTAATGGACGAAAAACTGGTTTGGTTTGTTTATTACAAAAATGAACCGATTGCTTTTTGGGTAAACCTTCCTGAATTAAACCAGATATTCAAACACTTTAATGGCAGGTTTGGGTTGATTGAAAAACTTAGATTTTTATGGTTAAAGAAAAAGGGGATGAATGATAAGTTTACGGGAATTGTGTTCGGCGTCGTTCCTGAATTTCATGGAAAAGGAATAGATTATTTTATGATCATGCAGGGGGCAAAAGTAATCCAGAGCCAAACCAATTATGATGAGCTGGAATTACAATGGCAGGGCGATTTTAATCCTAAAATTTTAAATATCTCTAAAAATATTGGCGCCAGGCAAAGCCGGTTGCTAACCACTTATCGTTATTTGTTTGATAGGACAAAAGAATTTAAAAGGCACCCGATATTGAATTAGGCTATTGTTTTTTATTTACAATAATTGTAGTAACCATTTAAGTTTTGATTTAATTCTTCAATTTCATGATATACATTTTTTTGTATGAAAGAGAAAGAATTCCAGCCCTTTCAAAAGAGAATTAGCCTTTCGCTATAATTTCTAAAGTTGTAAATTCGCTCTTATCTAATTATGGAAAAATTTATTGTTTCAGCACGCAAGTACCGGCCACAAAATTTCAGCACCGTTGTGGGGCAACCGCATATTACTACTACTCTAAAAAATGCCATAAAAAATAACCAGCTCGCGCACGCATTTTTGTTTTGCGGGCCACGGGGCGTGGGCAAAACAACCTGTGCAAGAATACTTGCCAAAACCATTAATTGCGAAAACAGAACCGAAGACGGAGAAGCCTGTAATGTGTGCAATTCATGCATCTCTTTTGATAATGGCACTTCCTTAAATATTCATGAGTTGGATGCCGCCAGTAATAATTCCGTGGATGATATCCGCGCATTGGTTGACCAGGTTCGCTTTGCGCCGCAGGCAGGTAAATACAAAGTGTATATAGTAGATGAAGTACACATGTTAAGCTCGTCTGCGTTCAACGCCTTTTTAAAAACGCTTGAAGAGCCACCGCCATTTGCCATATTTATTCTGGCAACAACAGAGAAGCATAAAATATTACCTACCATTCTTTCCCGCTGCCAGATATTCGATTTCAAACGAATCACCAATCAAGATACGGTAGCGCATCTGCAGGAAATTTGCGAAAAGGAAAACATAAAGGCAGAAAAAACTGCGCTCCATATTATCGCTCAAAAAAGTGAAGGCTGCCTTAGAGATTCATTAAGTATTCTGGATAAAATAGTAAGCTTCACCAATGGCGAACTTACCTATGCCAACACACTTGAGCATTTGAATATTCTTGACGAAGATTATTATTTCAGGCTGATAGAAGCCATGCAAACTCAGCAGCTCAGCGATGCCATTCTTTTGTATGACGAAATTAATCGCAAAGGTTTTGAAGGTGATTTGGTGCTGAATGGGTTTGCGGAATTTCTACGAAATTTATTGGTAAGCAAAGACGCTAAAGTGGCGATGCTGTTGGAAGTGTCTGAAGGATTCAGGCAACGCTATCTTGATGCGGCTTCAAAAATTGAGGCCACATGGCTATTGAGCGCTTTAAATATTTTAAGTGAATCTGAAATCAATTTTAGGCAGGCAAAAAATAAGCGCCTTCATGTGGAACTCACTCTCATAAAGCTTTGTTATTTGAACCAGGCGTTGGAACTGGTAAATGATAAGGGACAATTGAGTAAAAAAAAACAGGTTGAAAATGTAAAGCCCGTTTCATTCAGGGCGCTGGCGCCGGTGGCGGAAAAAATAAAGAATGAAACGCTGCCAACTTCCGCTTTATCGAAAGAAAAAAAAATTTCCAATAAGCCATCAGGCCATGTCGGCAATGTTACTCCCCAAAAAGATGAAGCCTTGCTGATTATTGAAAAAGAAATAATGAAACCTGCACAGTCAAAAGCGGTTTCTGATAATACTACGGTCGTTAAAGTAAAGCCGCTTACAAGAATTCATAAATTAAACTCACTAAAAGAAATAAGAGAAAAAGTAGCGCTTGAAAATAAAAATCACCAGGTTGTAGAACTTAATGAAGAAGAATTGTACGTAGCCTGGGGGCTTTATATTGATGAATTGGTTGCCAATAAAAATCATTCTGCAGTTTCCAATTTCAGGCAGGCGAAATTAGATATCGTAGATGAGAACTGTATTGAAATCATTACTGATAATAATCTGCAACAAAAATTTATTGAGGCGGAAAGAGGCGCACTAATTACACACCTTCAATCGCATTTTAATAATCGTTTTCTTACTTATAAAGTAGTGGTTGTTGAAAACAAAAATAAAAATGAATTGCGTGAAGAGCATTTATCTACCAGGCAGCAGTATTTGAAAATTATAGAAGAATACCCGCTTGTGAAGCAACTGAAAGATGGTCTGGGACTGCAATTGGATTATTAGCAGGTGTTGGGTATTCCAATTACTTTTTAATTCTTCAATCATTTTTAGAACGATAAATTCATTGGCGTTTTGATTTATAAACTATTAACCATAAAATGCTAATTCTCAATTCCTAATTTGTAAATATGTGGCAACGCCTCGCGAAATTCGTTTTAAAAAACCGTTTACTTCTTTTAATATTATTGTTTGCAACTACTGCTGTAATGGCCTTTTTTGCCAGCAAAATAAAGCTCAGTTATGAATTTTCAAAAGCCATACCTGTAGATAACCCTAAATACCAGGATTATCTTTCTTTTAAAGAAAAATTTGGAGATGATGGTAATGTGCTGGTTATCGGTGTTCAAACAAAAAAGTTTTTTGAGCTAAATAATTTTACAGCATTTCGCAAACTTAATGATGAACTAAAAAAAGTTCCTCACGTTGAAGATGTGTTGAGTATTTCCAATGCGGTCAATCTTTTAAAAGATACTTCTTCTCAAAAATTAATAGCTCAACCTGTATTCCCCGCCCGGTTAAGTTTACAGCAGCAAATTGACAGCAGCAAAAATGTACTTTATACGCTTCCATTTTATAAATCACTTTTATACAATCCGGCAACGGACGCTTATTTACTGGTGGTGCGCATTAATAAAGACATTCTTAATTCAAAAGGACGCACCCTTGTTATCAACGATATCATTGGCCATTTGGATAAATATACCGCGGCCACTAAAATTGAAACACACATTAGTGGATTACCGCTTATACGGACACAGGTGGCGGACAGAATTGCGAGAGAAATGAAATGGTTTATTATCGGCTCATTGGCTCTTTCTGCGCTGATATTATTATTGATGTTCCGGTCCGTTCGAACAACGCTTTTGTCACTGCTGGTAGTAATTGTTGGAGTAATATGGAGCGTTGGCATCATGTATCTTTTTGGTTATAAAATTACTTTGCTCACTGCTTTAATTCCTCCATTAATAGTGGTTATAGGAATTCCTAATTGC
>DATCWN010000182.1:0-2276 GCA_036566285.1 Hanamia sp. | reverse complement strand
CTGAACTGAATTGAGTTGACCTTTTTATTAGTGTTGAGCAAAAGATATGAATAATGGCATCATCACCGGCAAAAGCGAACGGTGGGGAAGAAATTTAATTGAAAAGATTAAATCAAGAAATCATAAAGTAAAACATCAGTTGATAACAATTGACGAGTTGTGTAATTATACCGGCCTTGCTACTTCTGCTGTTGAAAAGAAATTATATTAATCGCCCTCAACTTTTTCTTTTTTATTCCAATCTATTCCGCTACTTTTGCACTCCCAAAAAAGTTCTTTATTAGAAATCATTTACTGGGAGTTTCGGATAAAACCGGGACGTTAACACCAAAAATTTAATTATGGCAAAAGAAATTACAGCCTACGTCAAGCTCCAATGCAAAGGAGGACAGGCTAACCCGGCACCGCCAATAGGCCCTGCACTCGGTTCAAAAGGTATCAATATCATGGAGTTCTGCAAGCAATTCAATGCAAGAACCCAGGATAAACAAGGGAAAGTTCTCCCCGTTCTCATCACAGTTTATGCGGATAAATCATTTGAGTTTATCATAAAAACGCCTCCTGCGGCTGTTCAGCTAAAAGATGCTGCAAAAATTCAAAACGGTAGCAAAGAGCCTAACAGAGATAAAGTGGGTAAGGTTTCCTGGGACCAGGTAGAAGAAATCGCCAAAGACAAAATGGAAGACCTTAATGCATTTAGCCTTAACAGCGCCATGAAAATGGTTGCCGGCACCGCCCGCAGCATGGGCTTAACGGTAGAAGGAAAAGCTCCGTGGGAAAACTAAATTCTAAATGATCTGTTCCGATAGCCATGTTATCGGGATTCAGGATAAACTTTTGAACAAATGATTACTAAAAAAAGAAAAGAAGCCAACGCCAAGATTGAGCAAAATAAAGCTTACTCTTTAAAAGAAGCTTCTACCCTCGTAAAAGATATTAATACTACCAAATTCGATAGTTCTGTTGATCTGCATATCCGCCTTGGTGTGGATCCTAAGAAAGCGGATCAGGCGGTTCGTGGCACAGTTTCACTTCCTCACGGAACCGGTAAAACTAAAAAAGTATTGGTGCTTTGCACTCCCGACAAAGAGCAGGCCGCTAAAGATGCCGGCGCTGATTTTGTAGGTCTTGAGGAATTTATTACTAAAATTGAAGGCGGCTGGACAGATGTTGACGTAATAATCGCAACACCTTCTGTGATGCCTAAAATAGGACGCCTTGGTAAAGTATTAGGTCCAAGAAACCTGATGCCCAATCCCAAAACAGGAACCGTTACTAATGATGTGGTTGCTGCTATCAATGATGTAAAAGGCGGTAAGATTGCCTTTAAAGTTGACAAAGTAGGAATTGTACATGCATCTATTGGAAGGGTAAGTTTTTCTCCTGAAAAAATAGAAGCCAACAGCCAGGAATTAATTAATGCAATCATTAAATTAAAACCTGCCACTTCAAAAGGTGTTTATTTAAAAGGACTCAGCATGGCAAGCACCATGAGTCCCGGCATTATAATAGACACTAAATCGGTACAGAACTAATAAAAATTATTTGCTTTGGATTTTACCTTTTAATTCAAAAGCAACAAAACAAATAGTATGAACAAAGAACAAAAACAGGAAGTGATAGAAGCTTTGAAAAGCAAATTTTCTCAGTATTCTAATTTCTATATTACGGACACCGAAAGCCTTACCGTAACACAGGTTACCAATTTGCGCAGGCATTGTTTTGATAAGCAGGTGGAAATGAAAGTGGCGAAAAATACACTTATCAAAAAAGCATTGGAAAGCCTGGACAGCGAAAAATATTCCGGTATTTACGATTCATTGCAAAATGTAACGGCTTTAATGTTTAGCGAAAGCCCTAAAGATCCTGCCGTGATCATCAGCAGTTTTCGTAAGGCTACCAACGGTGAAAGGCCGGTGCTGAAAGCCGCTTTTTTGAACGGGGATATTTTTGTAGGGGATAATCAATTGATTAATCTTACCAAAATCAAGACTAAAAATGAATTGATTGGTGAAGTGATTGGTTTATTGATGTCACCAATTCAGCGCGTGATTGGAGCCTTACAAAACAGGCCGGAAACTGTAGAAGCTACGAATGAGGTTGCTCCTGAAGCAAAAGCAGAAGCACCGAAAGAAGAAGGACCTCAAACAACTGAAGAGGCTTAAGAACAGGAATTATTAATTCTAATAAATCGCCCAACTCTAAAAGAGTTTATTTATCCTCTTTAGGGGTTGGGGTAAACAAATTTTTTTAAAATCACTCCGCCGGATCAACTT
>DATCWN010000169.1:0-3160 GCA_036566285.1 Hanamia sp. | reverse complement strand
ACACTGATTCTACCGGGACCACAAAATAAAATAGTAATAGTGGCAGTAAGAAATAATGCTGCCTTTTCACCATCGGAAAAAATGTGACCATGAGTAACTGAAAAGACCACCACGCCCATACCGATGATTATTGGAATGCATGCGAACCTTGTGAATAATCCGAGTATCAGAAAAATGCTGCAAAAGAATTCTGCAAAGATGATTAAAACCAAAGAGGTCGTAGATCCCAATCCCATAAAATTATAAAAGGTATGTTGCATTTTACTGAAGCCAACCAGCTTGGAATATCCGTGGCTCATCAATAAGATCCCGGTCATAACTCTTAGCACCAACATAGCAAAATTGAAAGCGCCTGTTGAATATTTTGTTGAAAGAAATTTACTCATAATTTTTTACAATTGTATTAACAAAGATTTGTGCAATTTAAATTGTTTTCGTTTCATTCAAATTATAAATGAAACAATTACTGGAATGGTGTTTGTACTTTTGCGAAGAAAAAAAATTTTCTTCATCTTCCAATATTTTGTTTGCATTTATTTCATCATGAAAAATTAAAATCATAATTGATGCATCGTATTTTTCTTTCCATCGCTTTTTTTCTTTTTACACTTTCCTGTTTTTCCCAACCCAACTTTTCTGTTACAGATCCTGAAAAAGATTTTAAAGACGCCAAAGAATATTTTATAAAAGGCGATTACAGCCTCGCTTATCCCTTGCTGAAACCCTTGGTGGATAAGTATCCTGAGAATACGCAAAGCAGTCATGCCTATCTCAACCAGGACATTGAATATTACTATCTTGTCTGCGGTTTAAAATTAAACCAACCCGTGGCGGAAGAATCTGCCCAGCGTTTTGTAAATGCCGCTAACAACGAACCACGCCAGCAAATGATGAGCTTTCACCTGGCGCGATATTATTTTGTGAAAAATGATTTTGCCCGTGCAGTTGTTTTTTATGAAAGAGCAGGATACGATAATTTAAGTAATGATGAAATTGCGGATGCAAAATTTGAACTGGCTTATTCTTATTTTAACGTAAGTCAGTTTGATAAAGCAAAGCCACTCTTCAATGAGATTCATCAACTGCCTTCCAACAAGTATTATTACGATGCCAATTATTATTATGGCTTTTTAAGTTATCGTGATAAGGAATATAATGAAGCGCTGAGTTCATTTAAAAAAGTAGAACACATTCCTAAATACAAAGGGCTGGTTCCTTATTACATTGCGCAGCTTCTTTATTTCCAGGGTAAGCAGGATGAAGCTTTGCGATATGCTGAAAGCGCGCTTTCGCAAAATGATATTTATTATCGCAATGACCTGAGTCTTTTAACCGGGCAAATTTATTTTGAGAAAAAACAATTTGCCAAAGCGCTTCCTTTATTGGAAGCTTATGTAAACAGCAATGACAAGGTTTCCAGGGAAGTAATGTATGAATTGAGTTATTGTTATTACGACGGAAACCAGGTGGAGAAAGCGATAGAAGGCTTTAAGCAACTAAGCAATGAAAAGGATTCGTTGGGCCAAAATTCGATGTACCTGTTGGGCGATCTTTATTTAAGAACCAACCAAAAAGTAAATGCGAGAAATGCTTTTCAATATAGTGCCGATAACAACAGCAATCGTTTTCAGCAGGAAGTTTCAAGATTTAATTATGCTAAACTTTCTTTTGAATTGGGCTACAATGATGTGGCATTAAGCTCCATCAATAAGTTTTTAGACCTGTACCCTGCGTCTGCGTATGCCAATGAAGCCAAAGAAATATTGATCAATTTATTGACCAATACCAATAACTATGCAGAAGCGCTGGCCTTGTATCAATCCTTTGATAAGCCCACTCCAACCATGTTGAGGATCTATCCAAAGATTTTGTTTGGCAGGGCTGTTGAATACATTAATGAGCAAAAATTAAATGAAGCAGATGACCTGCTTACCAAAATTATCCGTGATCCAAATGCCGGGCCTGTATTGCCTTTCGCTAATTTCTGGAAAGGTGAAATTGCGTATAGGCTTGCCCGTTATGATGATGCTATCAGATACATGAATGCTTATTTGCAATACGGCGGCATACAGGGAGAAGCCAACACAACAAACGCCCGTTATGTGCTGGGTTATAGTTATTTGAAAACAGAAAACTATGCCAAAGCCTTAGAGAATTTCAGGCAGGTAGCCTCGTCTGTTTCTTCCGGTTCTTCTACATTAGAACAGGATGCTTACGTAAGAGCCGCAGATTCTTATTTTATGCAAAAGAATTATAGCTCCGCTAAAAGCATGTACCAAAATGTGATCAACAATGGCTTATCGCAAAGCGATTATTCTTTGTACCAGGTAGCTTTGATCGAAGGCATCAATGATCCTTCCGGAAAAATAAAAACATTTAATTCACTGATTCAGAAGTATCCACAAAGTGACCTTGCGGCAGAATCTTATTTGCAGATCGCCAACACCTACATGGCGCAGGAAAAGTTTAGAGACGCCATTCCTTATCTCAATAAAGTGCTTGATATAAAATCAGCGAGCGGGCAATTTCCAAAAGTATATTTGAAACTTGGTTTGTCTAATTACAACTTAAATAATAATGATGAAGCTTTGAAATATTATCAACAGCTCATAAGCCTTTACCCACAGTCTGCCGAAGCCGATGAAGCGATGGACAACATAAAAAATATTTACATAGAAATGGGCAGGCCCAATGACTATGTTGATTTTGTAAAAAAATCAGGTAAGGTAATCAGCATTTCAGAAGCAGATTCATTGACCTATGCGGCGGCAGAACTTAAATATTCCAACAACGATTGTGCAGGCGCTATTGCTGCATTCGACAATTATCTTTCCAAATATGCACAAGGCGCTTATGCATTAGATGCCAATTTTTACAGGAGCGAATGTTATGCTAAAAGCAAAGACTGGCCCAATGCTTTAAAAGGTTATGAAGTCATTGTAAACCAGGGCAGCAGCCCGTTTGCAGAAAGATCAGCATTCTCTGCGGCACGTATTTATTATTTTGAATTGCAGGATTACGCCAATTCAAAAACCTATTTTACCAAATTACGTGAACTGGCCACCACACCCGAAAATCAACTGGAAGCCTTGCGCGGGCTTACAAGAAGTTATTATCAAACCAAAGATTTTACGGAAGCCAACAATACCGCAAAAGAATT
>DATCWN010000520.1:0-12541 GCA_036566285.1 Hanamia sp. | reverse complement strand
TTTTGCCAATAATCCATGCAATCCCTTCAGCAACTCTTTCTGTGCAATTTGTAAGGTGGCGCTAGTATTGTTGAATTGTATTCCTGTTATCTGCTGTTGATATTCGGTTAAGAGTTTTCCATTATCAATCTTATCATAGCGCAGCCAAAGCCTGTAGCCATTTTCCGCGTGCAGACTAAACATGGTAGCCATCATAGCGATTGTAAGAAAAAATCGTTGCATAGAATCAATTAAAATAACGAGATAATATTATTTGCTTTTCTTTAATGAAGATTTTCTGATAATGAGATTCGAACGTATGATAATGGTATTGGTGTTTTGGATATTGCCAATACCCTTTAAATGATTGATAAGATTATGCGCCGCTATTTCTCCCATTTCTATACCGGGATAATTAATAGTAGTTAATGCCGGCTCTATTAATTTTCCAATGGCATCGTTATTAAATCCTACTATGGCAATGTCTTCAGGAATTTTGATACCGTTTTCTTTTAAAGTACGCATACATACAGCCGCAACAAAATCATTGGTGATAAAAGCCGCATCAGGTAACGGTTTCATTTTAAGCATTTGCATGGCAGAGTCAATTCCGGCTCTTTCCGAAAGGTCATTTACAATTAATAAGCTTTCGTCAAATGGAATTCCTGCATCGGATAATGCATCCTTATATCCCATAAATCTTTGTGAGTAAACATTTCTTTTAAGGCTTGAGGTTACATGTACTATTCTTTTACAACCCTGCTCTATAAGGTGTTGTGTAGCCTGGTACCCACATTTTCTGTTATCAATAATTACTACCGTATTATTTCCATCCTGTTCCACGCGGTCAAAAAAGATTACCGGAACTCCTTTGTTCGTGAACGGTTTAAAATGATCCAGGTTTTTAGTATCAAAAGAAAGAGAGGCAATTAATCCGTCCACTCTTTTCTCAAAAAGATTTCTTGCATTGGCTACCTCCTTCGTAAAATTTTCAGATGAATGCGCAATAATAAGATCATAACCGGCCTCTGTGGTTATTTTTTCAACACCCGCCAAAACGGATGTGATGAAATTACTATTGAGTTCATGTACAATAATGCCGATGGTATTCGTATATTGATTGCGCAGGTTGCGGGCAACGTAATTGGTGCGGTACCCCATTTGTTCAGCCTGCTCAGATACCCTTTTTTTAGTTTTTTTATTTACAACGGGATCGTTTTTCAAAGCACGGCTCACCGTGGCAATAGAGATATTGAGCGCTGTAGCTATATCATAGATGGTAACTTCTTTTCCTTTTAACATTACAATCGTTTACATACTTTAGAATGTCCGTAAAGCTATATAAAAAAAAATATTTCTCTCAAAATAAATGTAAACGATTACATTTTGTTAAATATTTCCCCTAAATTAGCCTTTTAAAATAACGGGTACATTATGTACCGGTTTCAGTAAAACGATTGGCTTTGAGATGAACCCCTTTAACAACAAGGGTTTCAATGAGAATTTCCCCAGGCAGCTTTTGGGATTCAGATGATAGTTTTGGAAAAATTTTGGTTAAGAAATAAAAGAAAAATTAACCTTTCAATGTGAATAAGGGGTAAAATAATATCCCTGGAAGGGAGAGAATTTTTTAAGGATAAAAATACCCCATTGAAAACACTTAATTGGTAACGATAACTAAGCATTCATTAATAAATCAACACATAAACAATTGTCCATTTCTAAACTTTTAAAATTTAAAACTGCGATTATGAAAGATCTATTCAAACGCAATCCCTTTCTGCTTCAATGCAGAAAAAATCTAAAGATCCTCTCTTTATTTATTTTGTCGCTACTCTTATTTACAAGTAGTGGTTATTCGCAAAACAGCCTCATTGTAAAAGGGCGGGTAATCAATGAAAGCGGGCAGCCGGTGCAGGGCGCTTCCGTTATTGTAAAAGGCTTAACCACCGGCGCAAGCACTAATAGCAACGGCAACTTTGAAATAAATGCTTCGCCAAGCAGCACCATAATCATTTCTTCAGTGGGCTTTGTCCGACAGGAAGTAGCAGTTAATGGAAATCAATTTTTAGACGTAACCCTACAACTCTCCGCAACGGACCTTGGGGAAGTGGTGGTAGTAGGCTATGGTACGCAGCGAAAGGAAGCGGTAACTGGTTCAGTTGCTTCAATTAGCGGAGATAGGATGCGCGAAATACCGGCGCCAAATATCTCGCAAGCCTTGCAAGGACGCTTGCCAGGAGTGGACATATCCCAAACCTCTACTAAACCTGGCGCCACAATGCAGATTCGTGTTCGCGGTACGCGTTCACTGACTGCCAGCAACGATCCATTGATAGTGCTCGATGGTATTCCATTTCCGGGCTCCATAGGCGACATCAACCCCAACGATATCAAAAGTGTTGATGTTCTGAAGGATGCTTCCGCAACTGCCATTTATGGTTCAAGAGGCGCCAACGGTGTCATTTTAATAACAACTAATAGAGGCCAAAAAGGAAGTAAAGCGAGAATATCCTATAATTCCTATTATGGTGCGGAAACTCTTTTTGCCAAATTCCCCATGATGAACGGGCCGGAATTTGTTGCGTTTCGTAAAGCAGCCCATCAGTACACTAATGGGGTGGATGAGTCTGATGATGTAAATACTGATTGGCAGGATTTATTTTACAGGACCGGGGCAGTAACAAGCCATGACATTAACCTTTCCGGGGGAACAGAAACAGGCAGCTACACTTTCGGAGGAGGATATTATCAAAATCAAAGTGTAATTCCAACCCAGCAATATAAACGTTATTCTTTGCGCGGTTCTATTGATCAGCAGGTGGGTAAATATTTCCGGGTAGGATTTACCACTAATAGTAACTATAACTTAAGTGAAGGTAACCAGGTAGGATTATACGGCGTACTAAGCATGTCGCCTATTGCCAACCCATATAACACTGATGGCACATTGAAACGGACTGTAAAAATGCCGCTGGATGAATCGTTTGTTTATACAAAAGATGTCGTAAACGGTTTACATGATCAGTGGTTAAACGAAACCAGGGGCTACGCAACCTACAATGCCATATATGCTGAGGTGAAAATACCAGGAATTGAGGGCTTAAAATATCGCGCCAATCTGGGACTGGATTTTATACAGAATAATAATGGCAATTACACAGGCGTAGGAATAGGCAGTTCAACACCCACAACCGTGTCAACTGCTGGTGTCAGCAATTCACAGGTTTATCACTGGACCATTGAAAACATCCTTACCTACGACCGAACTTTTGCACAAAAGCATTCTTTGAATGTGGTCGCTCTTTACTCTGCTGAGCAAAATAAATATAACAGTTCCTCCATGTCTGCAAAGGATATTCCTGCCGATGCTTTCCAGTTTTATAATCTGGGTCAGGCTACCGGGGAAATTAATATCGGTAATGGAAACTATAGCCTGAGCGGATTGAATTCGTATATGGGACGGGTAATGTACTCGTATGACAACCGCTATATGCTATCGGCTACACTTCGCTCTGACGCTTCTTCAGTGCTGGCTCCCGGACATAAGTGGCATACCTATCCTGCGGTATCAGCAGGATGGAATATAACCAACGAATCGTTTATGAACGGGATTACTGCGGTAAATATGTTGAAACTGCGTGTGGGCTATGGACAAACCTCCAACCAGGCTGTTAACGCTTACCAGACCCTTGGGCTTTTGAGCACCCGGCCTTATAACTTTGGTGAGACCAACTATGCAACAGGTTATTATGTATCTCAACTACCTAATCCTGGTTTAGGTTGGGAATACTCTGAAACCTGGAACTACGGTTTAGACTTCTCTCTCCTAAAAAATCGCCTGTCTGGTACTGTCGAGTATTATATCACAAATACAAAGGATCTGCTTTTAAATGTCGGTTTGCCTCCAACATCTGGCGTGGGTAGCTTCACAGGAAATGTCGGCCAAACCCAAAATAAGGGACTCGAACTTAGCCTGAACGGTATTATACTCGAAGACCACAATGGCTGGACATGGGATGCTGGTGTTAACTTCTATACAAACCAGAACAAACTGGTAGCACTTGCCTCAGGACAATCCCGCGACGAGGGCAACGGCTGGTTCGTAGGTCACAACATTAATGCAATTTACGATTATCAAAAAATAGGACTTTGGCAATCATCAAAGGATAGCGCTGATGGTTACCTGAAGAAATTGGAACCAGGTGGAAATGTAGGTATGATAAGGGTGAAATACACCGGTGGTTTCAACGCTGATGGCACACCTGTAAGAGCCATTGGGCCCGACGACAGACAAATTATGGATATAGATTCTAAGTTTCAGGGAGGCTTCAATACGCGGGTATCTTATAAAGGATTTGATCTAAACGTGGTAGGAGCCTTTAAAAGCGGTGGTATTCTTATCAGTACGCTTTACGGATCGGGCGGGTATCTCAATTTGATGAGTGGCCGCAGAGGTAATGTAAAAGTAGATTACTGGACACCGGAAAACACCGATGCTAAGTATCCAAAACCCGGAGGTATAGCAAGTGGTGATAATCCAAAGTACGGAAGTACCCTCGGCTATTTTGATGCATCATATCTTAAGATCCGTACCATCTCTCTCGGGTATGACCTAAGCAAAAGCCTGATTAAAAACACCGGTGTTAAAATGAGGATGTACTTCACGGTGCAAAATGCATTTGTGATGTTTTCTCCCTACCACAAAGAATCTGGTATGGACCCCGAAACCAATTCTTATGGTAATGAAAATGCAGCAGTACCATTATCAAACAGCATGAGACGCCTTCTCACCATTGGCACTAATACGCCTTCCACCCGCAACTACGTAGTTGGCGTTAATTTAACCTTTTAAAATTATAACAACATGAAACAGATACGAATAAAAACTATCATAGGACTGGCAGTACTTATGGTATTCTTCGCAGGATGTTCTAAAATTTTGGATGAAACTCCGCGCAGTATATTTACACCTGAATATTTTAAAACCGAAAAAGGTGTTAACGGAGGATTGACAGCGATGTATAGTGAGCTTCGCAACCTATACGGGAATGCCTATTACTATAACAGCAGCGTTACCGGCACCGATGAAGCCACCTACGCCCAAAGTGCGGATGGGAACTTTAAGGATATGGACAATTCCGGAGTTGGCTCGGTTACTTCCACTAGTAGCCGTAGCGATGTATTGTGGAATGAAGCCTTTCCTAACATCAACACTGCAAGCGGTGTTATTGAAAACGCAAGTGCAGTAGGTATTTCAAATGCTTTAATCGCCGAAGCCAGGTTTTTCAGGGCATTCGACTATTTCTTGCTGGTACAAACCTTTGGTGGCGTGCCATTGGATTTAGGCGCAGGCGAATTGAAATTTAATACAAAGCCCGTAAGAACCTCTACCCGCAACACGGTACCGCAGGTATATACCAAAGCCATATTCCCTGATCTGTTGCAAGCGGTAACCGATTTACCACCAACAGGACGTATTACAGGTGGAGTAACCAAAACCCTTGCAAGCTTGATTTTGGCAAAAGCCTACCTAACATACGGATGGTGGCTCGAAAACCCCAAAAACATTCCGACTTATCCGGCCAGTGATCGCACTGACCCTGACGGACATAATCCTCAATGGTATTATCAAAAGGCGTATGATGTAGCAACTGCTGCTATTGACAATCCCGGACCTTTTGGCTTAATGGATACCTATTACGAAGTGAACGTTGCGCAAAAAGATCGTAATAAAGAAATGCTACTGTACGCTGACCACACAGAGTCAAGCGAAAAATATAACGGAGGTAGCCTCACTTATGGTAGCGGCGGAGCTCCTGATAATTTCGCAGGCTGGATGATGACGTGGAACTACACAAATATTAGAAGCTCAGGTGTAAGTTCTGTTCAGCGTGAAGCAGAGCAGCACCTTGGCCGTCCCTGGACACGTATGTGCCCCACCATCGAGGTTATTAAAAATACCTTTGCTGACAAAATAAATGATTCAAGGTACGATGGCACCTTTACCACGGTTTACCGTGGCAACTGGCCAAAAGGTGGCAACAACTCTCCTTCTCTTATTAACGCAAATGGTATGTCAGTAGTTCCCGGTGATGCCATATTAACTTTCCTCGACAATGATGATCCGAATATTGTTTATGCTAATTCAAACGCTAATATTGGCGCAGGCGTATTGCCGGGAAGAGCTGATTTTGTAATAGCACCAAGCGGAATAAGCAGGATAGTATATCCGGGACTTTGGAAGCTTGGCCCATACCGTACTGACAATGGCTCAGGATTGGGACAGCAGAATGCTGGAAGCACCCGCCCTTTTCCCATTGCTAAATTTTCAGAACTCTACTTCGTAGCTGCAGAAGCAGCTGTGAAGGGTGCAACTACTGTATCTGGAAAAAGTGCCAGAGATTTGATTAATGTAATCCGGGCACGTGCAGGTAAGTGGAAATTTGATAATAACGGCAATGATGAAAAAATTGAAGACCATAGCGGTGATATGATCGCTGCTACACCTTCAACAATCGACATTAATTTTATTTTGGCGGAGCGTTCACGTGAATATTACGCTGAAGGTTACCGTTGGTTCGATTTAGTGCGTACACAAAAATGGGCAGAGCTCGCCGGTACTTATAGCATTGCTGGAAGCAATTATGGAGACCATACACCGAAAGTAGTGAACCGTACCATTGATGCACATCTTTATCTGCGGCCCATACCACAAGGCCAGCTTGATCGTATGGAAATGACGGCAGATGAAAAAGCCAAATATCAAAACCCGGGTTATTAGTGGGTAATAAATCATCCTTAAAAGATTGGCTGTTTGTACCAGGCAGCCAATCTTTTTAAAAGTAAAGACAATTAGAACATATGATAAAGACACTACCGGTTGGAAGTGTGACTAAAACGTTTATGCAAATCTTTCTTCTGGAATTCAATAAAGGATAAATTAACATATCGGCCAGTGCATGTGTTTTCCCCGAGTGATAAAGCCACATCCCTTCAGGGTTTTTAAGATAGAAGAATAAATAACACATTGCTATTAAACAAAACATGTAACATAAAAATGAAAAACACATTATTTGTTTGTTTATTCTTCCTGGCAACACATTGCTTAGCTCAAAAAAAACAAGATTTAAAACTTTGGTACAGCAAACCATCAAGCGAAATCTGGGAAAATGCTTTGCCAATTGGAAACGGTTTCCAGGGGGCTATGGTTTATGGAAATGTGGATACAGAAACTATTCAGTTGAATGAATACACGGTGTGGAGTGGCAGCCCCAATAGAAATGATAATAATCTGTGTTTGGATTCTTTAGCAGAAATACGACAATTAATCTTTGATGGAAAACGAAAAGAAGCAGAAAAATTAGCTAACGAAACAATCATCTCAAAAACTTCACAAGGGCAAATGTTTGAACCCGTTGGAAGTTTACAATTAGCGTTTAATCCAAATGAAAACTATACAAATTATTACCGGGAATTAGATATCGAAAAGGCGGTTCAAAAAACATCCTATACGGTTGGAAATGTCAATTATACAAGAGAAGTAATCGCATCATTTCCTGACCGTGTAATTGTAATGCACTTAACTGCCAATAAACCAAAAAGCATATCGTTCACTGCCTTTTATTCAACACCACAGCCCAAGGTCATCAGCAAAGCTTTATCAAATGAATTAACGATTGCTGGAACAACTATAAATCATGAAACTGTTGAAGGAAAAATAAAATTTAAGGGCATTGCAAAATTTAAATTGAATGGTGGTTCACTTTCATCAACAGATACATCGCTTACTATTAAAGACGCCAATGAAGTAACCATTTACATTTCAATCGCAACGAATTTTAATAACTATCTTGATTTAAGCGGTGATGAAAATGCAAGAGCCGCTTCATATCTCACCAAAGCTTATCAAAAAACATTTCAACAAATATTACCTGCTCACATTGCAGTTTATCAAAAATATTTTAATCGGGTGAAGCTTGATCTGGGCACTACGGATGCAGCAAAACTTCCAACTGATGAACGATTAAAAAATTTCAACTCAACTAACGATCCCCAATTTGTTGCATTGTATTTTCAATTTGGCCGTTACTTACTCATTTCATCTTCACAGCCGGGAGGTCAGCCTGCAACATTGCAAGGGCTATGGAATAATAAGTTATATCCCCCCTGGGATAGCAAATACACGATCAACATTAATACAGAAATGAATTACTGGCCGGCTGAAAAAACCAATCTTTCAGAAATGACAGAACCACTGATAAAGATGGTAAAAGAATTATCAGTTACCGGCGAAAAAACAGCGAAAGATATGTATGGCGCAAGAGGCTGGATGGCGCATCACAATACAGATATATGGAGAATTAATGGCGCTGTGGACGGAGCTTTCTGGGGTCTGTGGCCAAATGGTGGTGGTTGGTTGAGCCAGCATCTGTGGGAACATTATTTATATGAGGGCGATAAAAATTATCTCGCTTCTGTTTACCCGGTATTGAAAGGCGCTGCAATGTTTTATGTTGATTATCTTATCAAACATCCGAAATACCACTGGCTGGTAATTTGCCCTGATGAATCGCCGGAAAATGCACCGGAGGCGCACCAGGGTTCATCATTAGACGCCGGAGTAACCATGACGAATCAGATCGTCTTTGATGTTTTTTCAACTGCCATTGATGCTGCGAAAATTTTAAATAAAGACAAAGCGTTTGTTGATACACTTTTCCAAAAAAGAAACCGGCTTGCGCCGATGCACATTGGTAAACACGGGCAACTACAGGAATGGCTGGATGATGTAGATGACCCGAATGATCATCACCGTCACATATCGCATTTGTACGGCTTATTTCCTTCCAATCAGATATCACCGTATCGCACGCAGGAATTGTATAGCGCTGCAAAAAATACATTGATACAACGTGGTGATGTATCCACCGGCTGGAGCATGGCATGGAAAGTAAACTGGTGGGCAAAAATGCTGGATGGCAATCATGCTTACAAACTAATTCAAAATCAATTGACGCCGGTGGGAACGAACGAAGGCGGTGGCGGCACCTACAATAATTTATTTGATGCACATCCGCCGTTTCAGATTGATGGCAATTTTGGTTGCACTTCTGGCATTACAGAAATGCTGATGCAAAGCGATGATGGCTTTCTCAATCTTCTTCCTGCATTACCCGATGCATGGAAAGCTGCGGGAAGTATAAAAGGTTTACGGGCAAGAGGCGGATTTGAAATTGTAAGCATTGAATGGAAAAATGGAAAAATGATGCAGGCTGTTATCAAATCAAATCTTGGAGGAAATTTGAGATTACGTGTTCCGAATGAAATGAAAGCTGGTGATGGCAAAACATTAAAAACAGCAAGTGGCAAAAACACAAATGTATTTTATCAAACAGAAAAGACAGCCACGCCAATTATTTCAGACAAAGCAACGATTACTTTACCGGACCTGAAAGAGACCTGGTGGTACGATGTGACAACTGTTGCCGGTAAAACATACACGTTTTTGTCATTATAAATTTTGAAAAATGAAAACTCTTGTAAATTTTTTATCAGTTGTTAAACGCAATGTGCCTTTAAAGCTGGTTACACTTTTTGTGTTTACTATTTTATTGAATACCCAAAGCGAAGCGCAACTGCCTTTTCAAAATCCTCAACTCAATACACAGCAGCGCATAAAAGATCTTGTTTCCCGGCTTACACTTGAAGAAAAAGCATCGCTGATGTTAGACCAGTCGCCGGCTATTCCACGTTTAGGTATAAAAGAATTTAACTGGTGGAGCGAAGCGTTGCATGGCCTTGCCAATAACGGAGAGGTAACTGTGTTCCCTGAGCCGGTTGGTATGGCTGCCTCTTTTGACGATAGCCTTGTTTACCAGGTATTCGATGCCGTGTCAGACGAAGTGCGGGCCAAATACAATGAAGCCCGTAAGAAAGGTGAAGCTAACAGGCGCTTTTTAAGTCTTTCCGTATGGACACCCAATATCAATATATTTCGCGATCCACGCTGGGGGCGTGGCCAGGAAACTTATGGCGAAGATCCCTATTTAACTTCCCGTATGGGAATAGCGGTGGTTAAAGGTTTGCAAGGCCCACCCCATGAAAAGTATAGAAAATTACTGGCCTGTGCCAAACACTTCGCGGTTCATTCAGGTCCCGAGTGGAGCCGGCACCAGATAAACATTAATGATGTAAGCCCGCGTGATCTATGGCAAACTTATTTGCCTGCTTTCAAAGCCTTGGTTCAGGAGGCTGATGTGCGGGAAGTTATGTGCGCTTACCAGCGGCTGGACGATGAGCCTTGTTGTGGTAGTACGCGTTTGTTACAGGATATATTACGTAACGACTGGGGCTTTAAATATATGGTTGTATCAGATTGCGGCGCTATATCAGATTTTTGGCAAAGCCATAAAGTTTCTTCTGATGCAGTGCATGCAGCAGCAAAAGCCACATTGGCAGGGACAGATGTTGAGTGCGGTTACAACTATGCTTTTAAAAGCATTCCTGATGCTGTAAAAAAAGGATTCATAAGTGAAGATGAAGTGAACAAACATGTAATGCGCTTGCTGGAAGGACGCTTTGATCTGGGTGAAATGGATCATGATTCCATTGTACCCTGGTCTAAAATTCCTGCCTCGATAATTAATTCTGAGGCACATAAAAAATTGGCTTTGGAAATGGCGCGCCAGTCTATCACGCTTCTTCAAAATAAAAATAACATCCTGCCTTTAAATAAATCCATAAAAAAAATTGCAGTGATTGGCCCAAATGCAGATAACGCCGAAATGATGTGGGGTAATTATAACGGCACACCCGTTAATACAATTACCGTTTTAGATGGTATCCGTTCGAAGCTGGGTGCCAATAAAATATTTTATGACAAAGCCGTTGATCTGACTGATAACATGATAATAGAACCAGCCTTTGGCCAATGTTCTTTTAATGGTAAAACCGGCTTTAAAGCTACGTACTGGAACAACAGAAATTCTGAAGGCAACCCGGTTATCACACAGCAAATAACAACACCTATGCAGCTCACTACTTTCGGCCAGCATGAGTTCGCGCCCGGTGTGCATCTCGATGATTTCTCTGCGAGGTATGAAACGATTTATAAACCAACGGTATCGGGTGAAATCATTTTTAAAGTAGAAGCTTGCGGCGCCTTCGAGCTTATGGTAAATGGCGATACCATTACCAGAGTGCGCATGTGGAGAGCGCTTCCCCGGCTGGTAACTTATAAAGTGGAAGCCGGCAGAGAATATAAAATAGAAGCAAGTTTCAGGCAAATAGACAACTGGACAGCCAGCCTGGCTATGAACTTTGGAAAACAGGTGGCGGTTCAGTACGATTCAATAATAAACAAGCTTAAAAACGTGGATGTGGTAATTTATGTTGGCGGCATTTCTCCAAGGCTGGAAGGAGAAGAGATGCCTGTTCAATTACCTGGTTTTAAAGGTGGAGACCGCACCGATATTGAATTGCCGGAAGTACAGCGCAACTTTTTAAAAGCGTTAAAAACGGCTGGTAAAAAGATAGTTTTTATTAATTGTTCCGGCTCAGCCATTGGCTTGGTGCCCGAAACAGAAAGCTGCGATGCTATACTGCAGGCCTGGTATTCGGGAGAGTCTGGCGGCAAAGCTATTGCCGATGTTGTATTTGGTGATTATAATCCTTCCGGAAAACTGCCTGTTACTTTTTACAAAAACATTAGCCAATTGCCAGGATTTGAAGATTATACGATGAAAGGTAGAACATATCGTTATATGTCTGACCCGCTTTTTCCATTTGGCTTTGGACTCAGCTATACTACCTTCAATATTGGCAATGCAAAAATTTCAAAAACAGAGATTGATAAAGAAGATAGTGTGCATTTATCCATTCCTGTTTTTAATACCGGCATACGCAATGGTACAGAAATAGTCCAGGTATATGTGAAAAAACTGGGCGATACAAGTGGCCTTATAAAAACGCTGAAAGGCTTTAAGCGTGTGGATGTACCTGCCGGTAAAACTGCAGATGCCGTTATCAATTTACCAGGGAACAGTTTTGAATTTTATGATGAAAAAAGTCTCGGTATGGCAGTAATGCCCGGCGAATATGAAGTATGGTATGGCACCAGTTCTGCAGAGCAGGATTTGAAAAAAGTCATCATAACAATCAGGAATAATAAGTAACCAGGACAAAATGAATAGGTTCATGAAAAAATAATAGCCAATAATTAAATCATTCAATCACTTTCAGATGAAACAGTTTTTTCTTTTTCTCACATTTGGCATTTTATGTACAACCAGTTCCAGCGCGCAGGAAATTATTAAGCAGGCGCCGGCCGGATTTGATGTAGTTCAAAATGATATTCCGCATGGAAAAATTGATTCTTTTAATTACAAATCCAAAACGGTTGGCGCTACAAGACAATCATTAATTTACACACCACCCGGTTTTTCAAAAAAGAAAAAATATCCTGTATTTTATTTGCTTCATGGCATTGGCGGTGATGATAAAGAATGGCTGAATGGCGGGCATCCCGAAGTGATTTTGAATAATCTTTATGCACAAGGAA
>DATCWN010000510.1:0-6806 GCA_036566285.1 Hanamia sp. | reverse complement strand
CTTAATTTTTCATAATAAAAAAGCAATTCGAAATAATCATCCACCTGCGATGCGGGACGAAGAATTCTAATGTCGGCAAAAACACCATCAGGCATTCCGAATAATTGCAAAGCCTGGTCAATTAAATGCGAGCCAAGATCATATAAAACACCAGCGCCGGGACCCGGAGTTTCTTTATGTACTTTAGGACTAAGCTCTTCTTTGTAACGGTCAAAATGCATTTCCACTTCGACCAAATCACCGAGTAAATTTTCCTGGAGAACTTTCCTTATCGTTTTGTAATCGCTGTCGTACCGGCGGTTTTGATAAACAGATAATTTTTTATTTTTCTTTTTTGCCAACTCAATTAAATCTTTTCCTTCCTCCACGGAAATAGTAAATGGCTTCTCAACAATTACATGCTTTCCGGCTTCCAATGCTTTTTTTGCAAATTCATAATGCGTGGCATTGGGCGTATTTACAATTACCAGCTCCACAGCATCATCTGCCAGCATAGATTCTAACGAGCGGTAAGTTTTTACACCCGGATATTTTTCTTCCGCCAGGTTTTTAGACCTTTCCCAAACCGCGTAAAAATGAAAGCCAGGATTAACATTTAAAAATGGCGCGTGAAAAACTACACCACTCATTCCGAATGAACACAATGCTGTATTAATTGGTTGCATACAATTATTTTTTTTGGTCAAAACTAAAACTAAAATGACATTTTATATCATCAGAAACTTCTCCCATATATTTGAATGGAAAGAATTTCACAAACCCGATTTTATAAATGCACATTCCTATATTATTTGTCTTTCTTTTTCTTCAAAAACCACCAATAAAAAGGAATTCCCAGCAATATTAAAAACAGCCCAATGGCGGCTTCGCGCGGGCGGGCAATTAAGGTATTTCCAATTAAAAAAATACAGAACACAATGAACACAGCAGGCACTACGGGATAACCCCAAACTTTGTAAGGGCGTGGCGCATCTGGCATTCTTTTTCTTAAAATAAAAACGCCAAGCGTGGTAGCTCCGTAAAAAATAAAGGCAGCAAAAATGAGCATATCGGTTAGCTGGTCAAAGGTACCGGACAGTACCAGCAAGCATGCCCATACTCCCTGGTACCACAATGCATTTCCAGGCACTTTTGATGAATTCACTTTGGCCATTCTTGGAAAAAATAATCCTTCTTTTGCCATTGCAAAAGAGGTGCGCGCATTGCTCAGAATAGTAGCATGTGTGCATCCTAACGTGGACAATAGAATTAAGAATGAAATGAAAAGAATACCACCTGTACCCCAAAAAACTTTTACAGATTCCACAGCGGCTATCGAATGCCCGGCTGCATTAATTTGTTCAAAAGATGCAACAGGCATCAGTGATAAATAGGTAATATTCGCCAGCAAATACAATACAATTACTATCAACAAACCAAACGCAATACTCAATGGTACATTGCGATGGGGATTTTTTATTTCTCCTCCAAGAAAACCTACGGAGTTCCAGCCTTCATACGCCCAGAAGGCAGCAAGCATGGCCGTAAAAACAGCGCTCATAGTTACCGGTTGGGCATTGGTGGTGGCCATAGAAAATGAAGAAGAAATATCTGCTTCAGGGCTGGACGCTCCAAATACCACAATGGTAACAATTCCCGCCAAAACGAGTAACAGCAGAACCGTGCTCAAATTGGCGCCCAGCCTGAGTCCTTTGCTATTTACCCAGGTAAGCATGATGATTAAACCAATAGCAATTAGTTTGATGTTAAACCCTTCAAAAGGATAAAAAATGCCGGCAATATTTACATCCTTCCATGAAGAGAGTACCGGCTGAAGATGTACCATACTATTGAGCGATTGGGCAAAGACATAAGCGATGGATGAAATGGCCGCGGTTTTTATGGCCGCAAAATTTGACCATCCATACAGGAACGAAAAAAAGCGGCCGTAAATTTTTTTATAATAAGCATATTCGCCACCGGTATCTGCAAGCATGCTGGCTATTTCCGCGTTGCTTAACGCGCCAAACATAGTGATGAGGCCACCGAGCGTCCAGCACACAAGCACCCATCCCGGGGAATGAAGTTCGGCAGCCATGGGCGCCACTTTTTTATAAATACCGGAACCTATTATATTTCCGATAACCATTACAATCGCAAGACGTAAGCCCAGCGTCCGGTTCAGTTGAGAAGATAAGTGCATAAGTTTTTGTGTGGGTATGAACTTTTAAAAATACAGGAAAAAACTTATTCCATTTTATTTAAAAAAAATAATTGAATTAAATATTGAACTATAATTGCACGGATTAGAAAAATGCTTCAATAAAAATTATGAAATATTATAAAACTATAGGATTGCTTGCCTGCGTTTTATTGGTGATAAGTTGCTTCTTACCGTGGGCGTATTATACAGACATTGATAAAAGCTTCAATGGTTTTTTTTCTGAGCAAAATATTTATGGAAAGCCGGGAAAGGTATTTATTTTTATGGCGGTGGTTTCAGCAATCATGATCATTACAAATAAAGTATGGGCAAAGCGGGTGCACATTTTATTAAGCGCCATTAACATAGCTTATCTTATAAAAACGTACATTTTATTTACAAGCTGCTATGCTACTATTTGTCCGCAAAAGGAATATGGATTGTATTTGTTGATAGTAAGCTCTGTTATGCTAATGTTCGCGTCCATTCTTCCTGATATGAAAATGTCGGGTACCGGCGAGACGGAAGAATAATATTTATTCAAAAAGCTCCAGCTTATTTTTTGGCCTTCTTGAGTCGAGCCATTTAAAATCTTTCAATTCTTTTTGATCGGGAGGAATTTGATTCATGGGATACATGTTACCTTTTATTTCATTTACAAAAAGCACTCTCTTTAGTTTCTCTTTTTGAAAATAAAGATCAATAACATCGCCTGTGGCGCGGTTCATACCAATATAAGCGCTGTCGTCGTTCTGCATGTAAAAGATACTTTCCGCCTGGCTGCCTTTTACGCGGAGATAATCAATTTTGCCGTCTTTAAAATATCCGTTGATAGTTTTTCCCGCCATCTGGTTAAAAAATCCTTCCGTTGTTTTATTTACTATTAGCCCCTTGTCGAAACCATACAATCTTTCCGCCTGCTTATTTTTTGTAAAAAGGAAAATGGTATCGCCGGTAATTTGTGTCTGTCCGCTCCAGATTACCGGATCGTAATACAACCTGAAAACAGAATCTTTCGTGGAAAGAAACATGCTGTCGCAAACACTTTGGAGTGAATCATTAAAAATGCGAACATGGTGAAATGCAAGAAAATACCTGACCGCAGAATCTGATTTATTGGCGCTGTCTTTTATATTTTTATTTAAAGAAAAACTGCTGTCAGAAACCTTTGGCGTTGGTATATTTTTCGAAGAGTCTATTGTTGCGGAATCTGCTTTATTTAAAGAAAAACTACTGTCCCTAATTTTTGGTATCGTATCATTCATCATAGAATTTATTGCTGCGGAATCATTTATATTCTGAACAACAAGGCTATCATTTTGCGTGGTATCTTTTATAATTTCCGGCGGAAGGCTATCTCTTGATGGCAGTTTCAGGGAATCAATTTTGAGAGAATCTGATTTTACCGAATCAATAATTTCTTTTGAAGGAATGGGTAAATTTTTATGGGAAGAATCTGCTATTTCCACTTCCTGTACTTTTTCATTCTGTTGAAAATTTACATTGATGACGCTGTCTTTTTCCAATATATTTTTTCCGTTTTCTACAAACGTGGTAATACCTGAAAATATAGTATCGGCAGCGATGTAAGTGCTGTCATTTTTCTCTTTTACAATGAGTACCGGCTTCCTGGTAGCGAGAAACGAATTATTTTTTTTGTTTAAAAAAATCTGGTTGCCGGTGATGATAAAACTATTGGCAGAATCTATAATGACTGCATTTCCTTCCAGTTGGGCATTGCCCGATTTATCTTCGAGCGCCATATTATCCGCCGTATAAATTCTTCCGCTGCTGTCCTTTACCGTAGTGCGGCTTGTGAAAAAAGCATTGCCTGTTTTGAGGTCATAAGTTCCCTGCGAAGTATTGATTTCTACATCATCATTTTTAATATGGGTAGCGCTGATGAAAGAAGAAATTTTTGTTTGCATATTGTATAAAAGCGAATCGGCGCGAATATGATTTTTTGGCCCGTCCACTTTTACATTTCTTTTAAAATAAACATCTTTGGTATCGGCATAGTAAGTACCGTCTATGCTGGTGATCACATTTTTCCCTTCAATTACTTTTCCGCCGTTATAAAAATTACCAATTCCGCTTTCAAGATTGTAATCAAGATCTTGTGTAAAGAGCGTTCCTTTTTTATCCGTAAGCTTTACATTTTTTTTGATGTAAGCCATTTTTTCTACACCGAGGTATTTGAGATATTGGCCGGTGGTATGCACCGTATCGCCCTGGTTAATATCAATGTTGCCGAATGCTTCTATGATATGAGTTGTGGGATTTATAACAAGGCTGTCACTTTTAAAAAGGGTATTGCCTTGTTTAATGATGGCGCCGCCCGCCACTGTTTGCAAGGTAGTTACCGAATCTATTTTTATGGCTCTCATGCTTGGGCCACGGATAACTTCAAACTCCCTCAAAGTGTCTGCGGCAGGCGCTTGCGTTATTTGCCCAAATGAAATAAAAGCTGATTGCAAAAAAAATAAGGAGGCTAAAAATTTTCTTGAAATAAACATTTTAGTAGTTAGCCACTTTTAAAGTATCATCAATTAACGGAGCGGTGATGTAATTTCCTTTATCTTTTTTCCCAAAAATAGAAAAGCCAATATATCTTTTTGGATGAACCCTGATATCATCAAGAAGTATGTTCAGTTTATTGGAAGTGCTTTGGAGGTTATTGTATAAAGTTTTGTCGTTAAGCAGCAAACCCAGCGAGCCTTCTTTCCCATTAATCTTTTCTGATCCTTCTTTAAAATTATTTACGGCTATGTTCAGGCTGTCTATAGTATTTTTCAAATTGAGGGAGGCAAAATTTTGCGAAGCCGTCTTTGTATTTTCAAGAATGCTGTTGAGCCTTTCATTATTTGAATTGAGGTTAGCGGTAAACACGCTTACATTTTCAAATGATTTTGACAAGGCGCCTTCCTGGGCATCCATCATGTGCTGCAGCGAAGCAGCAGAAATGGCAAATGAAGCCGTAATAGTATTTAAGTTGGCCACTATATCCTTCACGTTATTTTTGGTGGTAGGATCAAAAACACCGGTAATAATGTGGAGCACTGAATCTAATGACTTCACCGAATTCCGCACTTCATATAAGACGGGATTAATCAATTTTAATGCTTCATCGAAAGCACCGCCACTAAGCGTCGTTACCAGGGTATCTCCGTTGTGCAGATAAGTGGTAGAACTTCCCAATTGTATTTCAAGCGTGGGGCTTCCCAGAAGGTTGGGATTAATAACGGCCAGCGAATTGTTGGGAATATTTACGTCTTTATAAAGATTTACAGTAACAAGAATTTGCTTCATGTCCTTTCCCCCGTCAAGACTTTCTATTCTTCCTATCTGAAGCCCGTTTATTACCACAGGGTTTGATTTGGCAAGCCCCTGCACATTTTGATAAACTGCGAAAAGACGATTTTCTTTTTTAAATAAATTATTTCCTTTAAGAAAATTAAATCCAAGCACCAGTAAAACAACTCCCACCACTGCCAAAACTCCTATTTTCGTTTCGTTATTAATTTTCATTTTATTTTTTATTATGAACGATAATCTTTTCTACAAAAAAAATCAGAATGGATTTTTCGTATTGCGAAAATAGTAAAACTTTATTCCACCTTCCATCTATATGCTGGCTATTTCATTTTGTAAGAAATAAAAAGTGGCCGGAAAAAAATGAAAATTATTTTGCGTGGTCAATCGTTTGGCTGGTAACTATGCTTTTAGGGGCTTCCACCTGGTTCTTGTATTTGATTAATGCCTTTGTAATGGCTTCAGCAATTTCCTGCTGGCCTTTTTCACTATTAAGATATCGCTCATCATCATAGTTGGCAATAAACCCGGTTTCTATTAAAATAGCCGGCATTTGTGTGGCTTGCAAAACCCATAGGCCAACCTGGCGCTGCCAAACTCCTAAGTCGTTTCTGCCTGTTTTTGCAATTTCTTCCTGAACAGCAGAAGCAAGCTGATAGCTTCTTTTAAAATAGTTTTGTGAATATAAAAGCGCACTCGCTTTCCATTCGGGACTATCATAATTGATGTTTAATGAGCTATCGTTATCAGCAGTTTCAAATTCCATATCTCCGTCTTCAAGCGCTTTTATTTTGGCGCTGCTTTTATGAGCGGCCAATATCAAAGTGCTGGTTCCTTTCCGCGTAGTTGGAATTTTATAATATTCCTTTATAGGCACTTCGCGGGTATGTTTGGTAACTACTTTTTTTCTTTTCTTTCCTTTGCCCACATATTTTGTAGTGGTATAAGTTTGCGCACGATAACCGGTAATTCTTGAGCCTGTTTTTAAAGTGACTGCATCGGCATGAATACAAACAAAGAGATCGCCATTGTGGTCATTAGCGAATTTTGCTTTTTCTTTTACTGAATTAAAAACATCGGTGGTGCGTGTGGGAATAATGTTTACGCCGGGCATTTGCTTTTTTAGCTCATCTACCAGTTTCATTGAAATGGCCAGGTTTATATCTTTTTCTTTAGAACCCAAAGTTCCCTCATATTCCCCATGCGCTCCATGATCGGAGCCACCGTGGCCAGGATCAATAATGATTGTTTTTATTTTTTTGGGGATCTGCGCATTTACCACTGAATTTACCAAAAATAAAGAAGCAATAAG
>DATCWN010000455.1:0-5637 GCA_036566285.1 Hanamia sp. | reverse complement strand
ACCATTCCCTATTGACCATTCACTAGGTTTGCGTTCGCTACCCTTTGATCAAAGAGGAACGTGAATGGGGAATGGTGAATGGTGAATAAGCGCGACTGATTCACCAACAAAACGAATAGAACCTAATCTTATCTTTGACTTTGAATATGTTTCTCCTCAAACTGATTGACCATTCACCATTCACCATTCACTAGGTTTGTGTTCGCTACTCTCTATCTTTCCTTAGTATTATCCAAATCAATATGGCTGATAGTAAGGTCAAAGGGGTAAAAACTAATTTTTCAAACTGCGTTTCAGCCATTAAGTTTCCAATGGTATTTATGGCAAAAAGAGCAACAAATAACCACAATATTGTGTTTAAAATTTTGTCTGAAATTCTATGCTTTATATAATTTCCTTTCAGAAATAGTAACGTAATAAGAAAAAGATTAACAGATATGGAAACCGCTTCAAAAGCATACATTTCCTCCACTGTTTTCAGTTTTCCTGCCCAAACAATAGTATAGGGAATAAGCTGGGTTATAATGGCAAGATGAAAAATGATTACACATGTCAGCAGTCCTATCATCATTTTCAATGCCTGGCTTTTGGTTATCTTTTGCATTATCAATTTAGTGTTTACTTCTTTACTTCCACCCCTGTAACGCTTCAGTATTGAAACAGTAAATAAAAGTATAGACAAGTTCTTATGCCAAAATCTTTTTTAAATAATTCGCATGCCTGAAATTAGCAAGGAGGCAGTTAGCAAAAAGGCAAAGTGCAGCAGGGAAATTCATAAGGCATCCACACAATACCGGGCCTCTCCCAAAAGATGAATAGAGACTGTTAATTCTTAATCCTAAAAATCCATTCCCATACTAAAATACCAGATGGGCTTCCCTTTAAAAAGTCCGTTCATGGGCCATCCCGCATCTGCTTTTAAGAAATAGCCCAGCAGAGTAGTTCTGGCGCCAAAACCATAGCCTCCCAAAAAGGGGCCAATGCCCGGCGCTTTTATATTTATCTGTACAGTGGGGTCCACATCGGAATAAGTAATGGAAGGGCGCTTTAATTTATTATAAGCCCCGTTCCAGGCAGTGCCCAAATCAATAAACTGGACAAGCTGGAAATTTCTTACAAACGCGTTGTTAATGGGTTTGCTGAAAAAAGTAGTAAATACAGGCAGCCTGAATTCACTGTTGATAACGGTGGCATTATTTCCATTGGCCGCATTTTGTATAAAGCCCCTGAGGTTTACTGCCAATGTCTGAAATGCATAATCCGCATCGGGCGCGGGTTTGTTAGCAGGATTGAAATAACGGTATGCTTGTTTTCCACTGTTGTCTGTCTTCAAATTATTACCAAACATGAACCAGTTATCTATACCGCCGAGGTAATAAATAAGCTTTTGATTGCCCCAGCTAAAATCTCCCGCTACCCTGCCGGCCCAGATAAAATTGCGGTAAATGGGATAATAAGCCCTGGCATCGAAGCCAACATTAAAAGTATAACGGCCAGCCACAGACGCTAATTTGCTTATCTGCGAATTCCAGTCCACGTAAGCTTTATAGCGTATGCCATCCCAGATGTTCTGCGCCGGGTTCAGCGTATTATCATACACATATTCCAGGTGAAGAAGGCCATAGGTTTTGGACTGGTCGGGCGTAATAAGAGAAATAGGATCCACAGAACTCAACACCGTTTTATCTTCCCTGATGCCGGCGCTAAACCGGAGACTTTTGGTAATATCAAAAGGAAACGAAAGACTTCCCTGGTATAAGTTGGAAAATAACTTGCCGGGGTAACCTTCCTGTGTGGTGCCTTGCATCACACTTCTGTAATACATTAACCCCCAGTCTAACCTTTTTCTCAAATTAGTAAATTGAAAAAGCCAGTCGTTATCTTTTAAATTAGTGGAAAGCCGGAAGCCTCCCGAAATTCTTACGTCTTCCATAATATCCGCCACTCCCATTCGCAACATGGCATTTAATCCGTTATTAGAAGTCAGGCTGATGGGGCCCTGGCCTCCCTGGTACGCCTGGTACCGGGTGCCCAGCACATTATTATTAAACCCGGCTACCACATAATCGGTAGCAAACTTCAATGGCTTGTAGGGATACAATTTGGCAGTAGATAATACGGTGGATTCATTTACGTTTTCACCATAAATATTCTTGTTAATATTGGCGCTGTCTTTCTTTTCCGGTTTAAATTCATTTTGAAAAATATCTTCCTGCAAGGAATCATTCAGCGGTTGACGGATCATTTCTTCTCCTTTGGATATCCGGTCCATTTCCATCAATCTTTTCATGTAGGCGCTCGGTGTGGCGGTTACATTTCTTCGGCGCAAGGTATTTTCATCAATCTTTAGTTTGTATAAAATTTTATCATCGCTTTGCCGGGTTACTTCGCTCACCTGGTCGTTTTCCCCCGCTTCACGTGTTTCCAGCAGGCTGCTTCCATAATTGGTTATTGGAAATGAATAAGCCGAATCGCTGGAAATCGCCACCACCGCCACGGAATCCACATCAGCTTTTTTATAAACCAGCAGCATGGAATCCACTTCCTTTGCCGATGGATTGCGAAGAATGTCTTCACCAATAATCACCATAGTATCTAACCCCTCGCTCTTCGTGGTAAAGAATCCGGCGTAGCGGTTGCCAATACCATTTTCATCACTAACGAATGTAAAATGATTGTCGTTGTATTGCGTAGGAAAGCGCGCATCGCCAAACTTTAAATTAGTGAGTTGGGTTATCTGGTTCAGTCCGGGATTGTTGGTGGCAAAATCGGTAACCAGGAAAATATTGAACTTATTTTTTAATAAAGAAGTATCGCTGCCTTTTACACCGGCAGAAGGGCGGTTGCTGGAAAAAATAATCCCGTTCTTATTGGGGAAGGCTACAAAGGATGGGTCCAGGTCATCATACACATCATTGGTGATCTGCTTGATCGTTTCGTTTTCAATGTCGTAAGTGTAAATATCGGAATGGCCATTTTTCACTGCGCTTAAAAGCAAAAACTGGTTGTTGTGAAAATATTTCATATCCTGCACCTGGTCAAACAAAGACGTGAGGTCTCTTTTGTTTGGCTTCACCCTTGTAATAACGTCATACACAAAAAGTTTGATTCTTCCTGCTTCTTCATAAAGCACGGAAAGCCTTGTTCCTTTTGGATCCCACGCCATCATCGGGTAGTTGGGATTTACGTCTTCCAACCTGCTTTTAGCGCCAAATTTTAATAAGGTTTTGTCTTTATCTTCTTCATTCAGAATCAAGCGGTACTGTCCTTTTTTATATTGCACTACGCCAAAAGAACCATTTCGCTTATTGGGGTTTACATTAAAATGAAAATAGTCTATTCTTTTGCCAACGGTTACACTGGTGATCTCGCTTCCTTTAGGATAATTACGGCGGCGGCGAATGTCTTTATCATATTTCTCTTCCTGGTAAACCATAAAATCAGAAAGCAAATCTTTAAACTTTCTCTTTTTGGCAACCTGCTGCGTGGCCTTGTTTAAATTTTTGTATATCCTGGCGAGATACAATAAATAAGTAGTGTTTTCTCTCTTGTATTTTTCTTCAATATAGTACCAGAAAGCGTGTCCGGCAAGCAATGGTTTATCAAAAGCGAACTGGTAAAAGTTTTTGTATTTTCCACTTAGCATTTCACTTTTTAAATTATCATCAAGTTGGGTGCTCCAGTTTTGGCCTACATACGCCACATAGCCATCCACAAGCCATTGCGGCAAATCGAGCAATGCCTGGTTGCCCGCTACTTCGCCCAGATCGTCACCAAATAAAATATTCTCCGTAAGTATTTTCGCAATGCCTTCACGCACCTGGCGGCGAAGATCCGCATGGTTGCTGTTGAAGTAAACAATCATTTTATTATTCACCAGTTTCGTGGTGCCGCCCGCATATTGCCAGTCAATACCCATCCCGATATTGCTTTGCTGCATGTCATTAAAAGTGTTGTAGATAACAATGTTGGCCCGGCGCTGTAAACTATATTCCACAAACCTTTCCACTCCCGGCAGTTCTTCTTCAGCAATCTGCACGATGTACTTTGCAAGTTCCTTCCCGTTTTGATTATAGTACGCATTGAAATTTTGTGTCTGGTAATATTCCCATTTAAATTTTTTAAACTGAACCCTGTTTTTCCCATATTCAACGCTGCTCACCTGCGCATTTACCATAGGCCCGAAGGCAAATAAAAATGAAGCAAGCAGAAATATTTTTTTGTCAATCTTAAACTTGTGATCTTGCATGTGGTATGGTTATAATTGCCCTAAAATTAATCGTTTCGTACTAATCAATAAAATGAATTTACCGAACCCTTACATACGATATGTTTCAAATAAAAGTTTTCACATTTAACCCTGTTCAGGAAAACACTTATCTCTTGTACAATGAACATAATGAGTGCATCATTATTGATCCCGGCTGTTATTATGATCATGAAAAAGACGAATTACAATCTTTCATAAATACCAACAAATTACAGCCCAAAATTTTGCTGAATACCCATTGTCATCTCGATCATGTATTCGGCAATAAATTTATCGCAGAAGAATATAATTTAAAGTTAAAAGCACATGCTTTGGAACAAACCATTTTGGAAATGGCGCCCACATCCGGACTCATGTTCAATCTGCCTTTTGATAGCTATATGGGGGATCTCATTTTTTTAGAAGAAGGCGATGTGGTTTCTTTAAGGGATGATGAATTAAAAGTGATTCATGCTCCCGGCCATTCTCCGGGAAGCATTTGTTTTTATTGTGAAAAACAAAAGTTTATTATCGGTGGGGATGTGTTGTTTAAAAACAGTATTGGCCGCACCGACCTTCCTTATGGCAGCCACGAGGATTTGGTAAGAAATATAAAAGAAAAGCTTTTTAAATTGCCGGAAGAAGTAATTGTATATTCGGGTCACGGGCCTACCACCACAATTGGTGACGAAATGGAATCGAATCCGTATTTGAATTAAAACCAAGAAGTTTATTGAGGGTTTGCCTTAAGGGAGAGGTCGCACAAAACCTTCCTGGTTTGGTGAAAACTTATGAATTAAGGATTGAGAATCATTTCTTAATCCTATCATCCTTTAATCCTGTAAATCCTGGTTCAGACAATTTCTTCAATAAATCCTGGTCATGAATTCATTTCTACAATTAGTAAACCACCCTTTCAAATTCCGGCTGTATTTATTGTATCGCTTGCCCGCTGCTTTTTTTTCAGGGATAAAAGTAAAAGAATGTACTCTGGAAAAATGCACTACTTCCGTACCGTACAAATGGCTGACCCAAAATCCTTTCAGGTCCACTTATTTTGCATCGCTTTCTATGGCTGCGGAAATGAGCACCGGCCTATTGGCGCTCAACAATGTTTACAAAAGAGAACCGGCAATATCCATGCTGGTTACAAAGATGGAAGCCCATTATTTTAAAAAAGCAACGGGCATCACTTTCTTTACCTGCGAAGAAGGAGCGCGAATAACAAACGCTGTAAATGAGGCCATCAATGACCCAGAAGGAAAAAGTGTTACCATAACTTCAACAGGGAGAAATAAAAATGATGAATTGGTTGCTGAGTTTTTATTTACGTGGTCATTCAAAAAGAAAGAGAAATAATCTACATCAAACCAAGAAGTTATACCGTT
>DATCWN010000405.1:0-8402 GCA_036566285.1 Hanamia sp. | reverse complement strand
TCATTATATACAATATTGCCCGAACGAAATTGCTCTAATAGAAAAACAGGTTCTGTTTCCAGAAGTATGCCATGTATAAAACCAAAGCTGCCAAAGCTCACTACTGCCGCATTGAACATATCATCATCTTTAATAGCTTCTGCTCCGAGCCAGTTAATAAAATCATCAGAGGCCACGGGGTTTGATTTTTTTTCTAACCAAACATGCCTGTCGGGACCTGTTACTATATGCAATCCCACAATAGTATCGTGCACCGCTCCCACTTTGAAGGCGGAGCCATGTGTGCCAGTGGCAGTGCATCCTGCAATGGATTGTCCATTACTGGCTCCGGAAGCCTTTAAGGATCTGCCGGGAGTTGAACCTTGTTCCAGTTTTTCATTTACATCCAAAACACTCATACCGCATTCCACAAAAAAAAGATCACTTGCCTTTTTTCCTGTTTGCAAATATTGCGGCGCCACAAAAGAATTATTTAAATGATAAGAAAGCCGTAGTGATTTGGTACCCACCAAACCTCCGTCGCAAACTGCCACTTCCGAGAAAGACCATCCATTGCCTAACGCCCGCATTTGAATATTGTTATCAATGGCATATTGAATCAGCCACTGAAAATTTTTTGTGGTATCCTGATATTGCTGACCGGGATTGGAATGCGGTATGGTTAGCTTAAAAGATGAATTCTTTTTAAAGACGTGAACAAAGTTCTCATGCCCATTCTTCCATTTGGTAATGGGCAATCTTTGTATTCCATCAGGTAATTGGTTTCCATTTGCCATAAAAAGTTTTTTTAATGTCCCAATGTATCTGTCGCGGAACTGTAAGGGGCGCAGCACCATTCCATTCTTTGTGGCATTACAATACCCAGGGTAGCCACAGAGATTAATGAAAAACCAAGGTTATTTTTTACGGTAACCTTATTCATGTGGTTACTCCGGCTGTCGCAATTTGGATTAATATCTTTTGGCTGCACAAGCCCCCATAAAAATGACCAGGTCGTTTTTTTATTTAAGGGATTATTGGCAAACGTATCGCAATCATATTTGGATACAATACGGGTAGTGCTGCATGATTCCACAACAGAAATACAAAAGATGACTGCAAATAACATCAGGTATCTGCGCAGATTATTATATACCATCGTTACCAATTTTTATGTAAAAAAAACTTGTTTGAATTACTCACTTTCTTTTTGTTGAAATTCATCCAGCTTTTCTTTGTCACTCTTTGCCGTTGATTTTTTTAAAATAAAAAATATAATTATTTCGCCAGCAGTAATTAATAAAAAATTCAATGAGCCATAGGAATACCGGCCAATGAGCCAAAAATAAAATATAGCGGCAATGCTGCACACAGCGGCAGTTAAAGCAATAATCCACTTACCCATTTGGAGTATTTGATAGCCTTTGTGAATAGCCGGCTTTGAGACTACCGGGTCAGGGCGAATTTTATTCAGCAAATAAATATTCTCTATGATATTGCATAGCAGTGGAATAAAAAGAAGCCAGGCAAAAAATGCAAATAATCCATGACCGAAAAAAGTTAATTTCATAGACACCTTCATGCACAAAATGAAAATAGAGCCATACAATGCCAGCATAAAAATAAAATCGAAATAGAGTTGCCCTTTCAAGGCTTTTAAAGTTTTTTTTGCTAACCCTGCGGGTAACTTGAAAATTCCTTTTATATAGGTTACCAATTCGAGAGCGGAGGCTGGAAATTCAAGATCGAGCATACTAAACTTTCTTATCACTACGTGTTTGGTATAAAAGCTTTTGCTTTGAAAGCTCATTAAAAAATTGAGCAAAAGCATGGCTCCAAAAACAATGCAAAAGCTCATCCATCCAAAATTTAAATAGAAAGCCATATACTTTTTTTTAGCCGTTATGATTGAGAAGTTGCCGGAGGTTTTTGCTCATTTAAAGTAACCTGCATGAGTGTCCTGTTATTTTTATAAGCATCCCAGTCAAACTCTTTTAAAAATTTAGTAGCGGCCTGAGCACCCTTTACAAACATGTCAATCTTATCATGGTCTGAAAGAAAAAAATTAAGCCAATTGTACTCTGCCAATGGAACTTTCCCAATCCCTTTTTCATATACCTTATTCTTCAGTAAAAAATCTTTATCATAATAATACCTGATGGTGTTGAACATTCTTCCAAAATATCCCAGCAGGCTCCAGTTTGTTGCATTCTTTTCTTTATCAGCAGGATCACTGTCATCTAAATCTATTCCAAAAGAAGGCAGCCGCGGAGTAATTACTTTTGGATTGTAAAAGATATTGATAGGAAAATTAGACAGCATTCCACCATCCACAAACCGTGCGGTAGTAGGCGGGTCAGGCTCATCCATGGCATCCATCCAGGCTTTTTTTATTTCTTCGGTAGTACAGGGAATATCATTGATCATGTATGACTCAAAAAAAACAGGGATAGACATGGAGGCTCTTATAAAACCGGCCGGTTGCAGGGTATCAATATTCGCTTTTTCTCTGAATAGATAACACATTTCAGGGAACTGAATTTTATTTTGCGTTACCAGTTCGGAGGCAATGAAAGTTACATCGCCTTTTAAACTTTCAACACCTTCAGGATTATCAACCCTTAAATGAAGTGCGGGAATAGTGGTCGCTTTTTTATTCAGGTCAGAAACTGTGTGTACGCCATTTGAAATAAGCTGTTGCTTGATCCAATCATAAAAATAATTACCGGGATTAATACCGAAACCAGAGTTTTTTAAACGCCTTAAAAGCCGGGCGATATAAAAAATGAGCAAACCGATTATTAAAAAATAAAAGCCGCTCAGCACGAAAAATACTTTTGTAACTACAGACAAAGAAGGAACGGTATGTTCCAGTCCGAGGAAAACAAAATCACCCGCCATCAATAAACAGGCAATGATAACAATCCATGAAAGCACTCTTTTTACTTTGGCGGCAAAATCATGGTGCGTAATAAATTTTTTAATAACCCATCGTGCGGCAGGATGTCCATCCACCAGGTTAAAAAAATTGAGTTCACAAATAGCCTTTAATATAGAGATGGATTTAGCATCTGTTTTCTCACCAATCACCGTCATTAGCGCCGTGTTGATGGCGCCGGCACTGGTACCTGCGAGGCGCAAAAAACGAACGCGCATTTTTTCCAAAATATATGTATAACCTACCAGCGCCACACCCAGCACTCCGCCTCCTTTCTGAACAAGATTTACATATTGATTTCCATTTTCATCTAAAACATCTGACACTATAAACGGATTGCCCACTGAAGAAAAGGCAGTTTCAAGTTCACTGATGCATGTTTTTACTTCCGGGTGATTGATAAAATCTTCTATAGTAAGATTGTGTTCCAACGTGCTGCCGACAGTTCGTTTAGACATACTGACATATTTGGGTTTTTAAAGATAATAGTTACAACCCAAAATATAAAAGGGAAATCAAAGATTTTTAAAATTTATTATTGAAGAGAACAGCACCTACTTCGGAAATCCCTAAGGAATTTTCGACATGCCGCGGTGAAGAAAAATATTGTAGTAATAAATAAAACCATTTGATAAATAAAACAGGTGAAGAATCATTATCAGGAACGGATATAATTCTCGAGATGGCTGATGGTTTGTTGCTGCATAAGAATGGTTTCGGTAACCACATCGCTAATGGAAATAATTCCTTTAAGAGCGCCATGCTCAAAAACAGGCAGATAACGGATATTATTTTTGGTTAGAAGTTCCATACAATATTCAACGGTATCCGAGGGTTTCAAATCCGGAAAATCCGTCGCCATTATTTCACTCACTTTGGTATCGCTAGAATTTTTTCCCTTTAAAATTACTTTACGTGAATAATCCCTTTCAGTGATGATACCCAGAAATTTTTCATCCTGCTTTACCACTACAGAACCAATGTTGTTTTCAGCCATTACTTTTAATGCGTCCAGTACAGAAGTGTCAGGAGAAACCGAAATAGCACGGTGGCCTTTTCTGGAAAGAATGTTGTGAATTGTATTCATAGTAAAAAGTTGAGTGGGTAAAATACGAAAATAAATGGCTCTGCAAAAATCTTTACAGAAATCTTCTTCAAAACACTCAAAAATTGATTGGCTAAATTAAAAAATAGTGAGCTTGGAAATTTACAATAAACAGTTTAGCTTTGTAGCAATCCCATCCCTTAGTTAACTACTTATTAGAACATAGTTTATCCAGATCCTTTCAAAATCCTGCTTCTTTTAATTATTCATTAAAATAAAAATGTAGGTTATGAAAAAAATGTACTCACCTGAATTGACCGACACACTAGTTGCTATCGGTATTATCTTAGGCTTTTTTGGATTGATGGCTGCTATTGCGCTTTTAACGGGAATGTAAAGCTTACTGCCAAGATTCCACGGGTCAAATTTTTTAAAATGGTACGGGTTACACTTGTACCATTTTTTTTTACCTGCACATCTGGTTTTCCAGATAAGTGTTTGTGAAATTTTATATTACAAATCAAGAATGAAAATAATCTTCAAAATCCGCGTTCAAAAAATACGGATATTTGCATCTCAAAAAAATTTTATAGATGCGAATTGCAATAAACGGAATGGGCCGTATCGGACGGTTATTATTCAGAAGACTCATTGAAAATGATCAATTTGAAATCGTGGCGGTGAATGACATCATGCCAACTGAAAACCTTGCTTATCTTTTAAAATACGATTCCATTTATGGCACGTTTAAACCGGCAATTAAAACAGAATCAGGATCTTTTTTAGTAAAGGACAAAAAAGTAAAAGTATTACAAATTGAAAATCCTGAGCAGCTTCCCTGGAAAGATTTGGATATTGATGCCGTACTGGAATGCTCCGGCAGATTTACCAACAAAGCGGAGGCTGAAAAGCATTTGCATGCCGGCGCAAAAAAAGTATTGCTTTCTACTACCGGCGCGGAAGATGTTCCTCTTTTAATTTATGGTTATAACCAGAACGGAACTATTTCTAAATTAAATCTTCTTTCGCCGGGCGGCTGTATGACCAACTGCTCCATTCACATTCTTTACATCCTCAATTCCATAGGAATCAGGGCAGCGCATATTAATATTCTTCATTCCTATACCTCAAGGCAGGAACTAATAGATGCACCTCATGTACAATTCAGACGGGGCAGGGCCGCCGCAGAATCTATAATTCCTGTAGATATTGACCTGCATCAATCATTGAATCGTTTAATCCCCGGATTGAGAGATAAAATTTCAACTTCATCTACAAGAGTTCCTGTTGCCAATGGCGCTATGGCCAATTTCTATGTTCAATTAACCTCAGAAGTTTCAGCCAGGCACATCAACAATCTGTTTAAAAAATCAGCGCAGGATGAATACAAAGAAATTCTCGAATATACCGAAGAGCCCCTGGTTTCCCTGGATATAAAAGGGAATACACATTCATGCATTGTTGACGGAACGCAAACTTCTGTAATTGGAAACCAGCTAAGGCTCGTGGCCTGGTTCGATAATGAATATGGGTTCACCAGCCGCATGATTGATTGGTTGAATTATTGGGAGAAATAGTCAATGGTGAATTGGTGAATGGTCAATGGTCAATGTCCAAAGCTCAATTCTTAAAGCTCAAAGCCTTTTTATTTCCAAAAGCAGATTGTTTACATCAAGTGGTTTGGTAAACATTTCTATCTTCCCATTCGCATTCACAGGCCAGTTTGATTTTGGCTTATCCCAATATAATTCCAATCCATTTTCATCGGGATCGCTTAAGTACAAGGCTTCACTAACACCGTGATCCGCTACGCCTGTCATGGGATATTCCTTTTTAATCAATCGTTGATAAATTAAAGCAAGATCTTTACGTGTAGGATAAAGAACAGCGGTATGAAATAAACCCGGTGAATGAATAGGGGCGGGTTTTGCATCCTTACTAAACCAGGTATTTAATCCTATATGATGATGATATCCTCCCGCGGAAATAAATGCGGCATCATTTCCATACTTTGTAATTAGCTCGAACCCGAGAATGCCGCAGTAAAAATCCAATGAACGTTGTAAATCCGCTACTTTTAAATGGACATGGCCTATACAGGCCTTAGCAGGAATGGTGTAAGTATTTTTCAAGACAGATAAGTTTTACTTAAAAAAAGATAAACCGAATACTGAGTCTTATACTTCTGTAAAATAATACAAAAAAATAAAATTAAAGATAAAATTCACCTTTATTTTATTTTCTATCCTAATTCAATCTCATTTCAAATAATTTAGGCCAGTCTTTTCCGGTTATGTATATCTTTTTTGTAGCGCTGTCGTAAGCAATCCCATTTAAGACAGCTCCATCATTTACACTTACTCCGGGAGCATATTGCTTGAGTAACCCTTTAAGATTTATAATACCTACCACATGCCCATTAGCAGTATCTATTTTTACAATTTCATCAGTGAGCCATCGGTTAGCATATACATAGCCATCTATTAACTCTAACTCATTCAGGCTATCCACCTCCCCGCGGTTACTGATTACCGTTAGTATCTTATTAATTTTCATTTCCTTTTTATTTTCGTCCGGTTCTGTAAAAAATAATTGAGAAGTACCATCGCTTATAATAATATTTTTGCCATCATTCGTGGCACCCCACCCTTCCCTGCTCCAGTTAAGGGTATTGACTGGCTTAGTGATATCATTTAGATTGTAAACAAATATTTTATTGTTTTGCCAGGTAAGCTGGTATAGTTTATTGTTTAAAATAGTAACGCCCTCACCAAAAATAGAATCATCTGGAATCTTATGTTCTTTTTCGGCATTACCGGTTTTTATATCTACAATACGTAATCTTGTTTTTCCCAACTCGCCTGTTCCTTCATAAAGTTTTCCTTTAAAAAACTCAAGCCCCTGAGTGAACGCGGATGGGTCGTGAGGGTGTACCGCATCCACTGTAAAAATAATGGCTGCGGGTGAAGGGATATTGTATGTTTTTGGCATCGGTAGTGTTTTATCATAATCGGAGGAAGCATTATTATTACAGGAAAAAAGTAGTAAAAAAAACAAAGCAGCTAATAATTTATTGATCATTTTTTTATTTTTATAAATGTAAAAATAGCAAACCACCTGCTTTTGTATCTCACTCTTTTATAAAAACATCTCATAAACTTTTGACGTTTCATTAATTTATCTTTTATTTGTGCCCTCAAACCTCTGTTACAGTAATAACACCTTTATATTTTTTCGTTATTCTGCTTATTTACGCAGGTTATATAATTCTTCAAAACTGATTTCTCTATCCTATGCATTAATTATATAGTCAAACCTATGTAATCCCACTAATGTTTACTTACTCAAAAAATTGAGTTTAATAACCAGGGATACATGAAAATTATTTTTACGCTTATTTGTTTTTGTGGCGTTTTCTATGCATCGGCACAACGATGTGTTGTGATAAATTACCCTCAACAACAGGCTACTTTTCGCCCTCAGGGGCAGAGTCCGTCCACTATAAAAGATGGTCGTGATACTTTACCGAACGAAATCATCGTGATACCTGTTGTAGTTCATGTATTGTACAATAATAATGCGCAAAATATCAGTGACCAGCAGATACTATCGCAGATAGCATCTTTAAACCAGGATTACAGAAGACTCAATCCGGATGCGGTAAATACACCTGCACCTTTTTCAAATGTAGCAGCGGATACCAGGATTACTTTTTGTCTTGCAAAAACAGACCCTAACGGAAATTATACCACGGGCATCATACGTAAATACACAAAAGAATCCACATTTCTTGCAGATGATGCCGTTAAATTTTCTTCGAGTGGTGGCGATGATGCGTGGGATGCTACCCAATATTTAAACATCTGGGTTTGTAACCTTTTTGGCCGCACATTAGGTTATGGGGTTTTACCCGGAAGCCCTTTGGAGAAAGATGGTGTAGTTATTAAATACAGTGTATTCGGAACTACAGGCTCCGTTTCCGCTCCTTATAATAAAGGCCGCACTGCTACTCATGAAATCGGCCATTGGCTTGGATTACGCCATCTATGGGGCGATGCAGTTTGTGGTGATGATGGCATTGCCGATACACCTCCGCAGCAAGCAAGCAACAGTTCCTGTCCTTCCTTTCCACATACCTCATCCTGCTCAATAAACCAGTATGGCGATATGTTTATGAACTTTATGGATTTTGCAGATGATGCCTGCATGAACCTGTTTACAGAGGGACAAAAATCTGCGATGAGAAGCTTGTTTGCCAAAGGGAATCCAAAAAATTCTTTCTTAAATTCAATCGCTTGTGATAGTTCAGATGTAGAAGCCGGCCCCATATTGCCTCCTGATAATAATGGAAACGACTTGTTGATTACTGCGTATCCTAATCCATTTTCCAACGAGATAACTATTTCTACGAAAAGCGCTGTAGATATTACAGGAAGGGTT
>DATCWN010000395.1:0-3552 GCA_036566285.1 Hanamia sp. | reverse complement strand
TTAAACCTCTCAATTAATTATTACCGTTGGCTATCTTGCCTTTCACAAAATCAATCTGTAATTGTTGTCAACATTCCGGCTGCTTATTTGAAAGTTTATAATGAACAAAAAGTAATTTTAGAAATGAGAATGGTTGTGGGCAAGCCCTCTACGCCCACTTTTACAATGGCAAGTGCAGTGAACGAAGTAATCATATATCCTTACTGGTATGTGCCGCGTAGCATCGCTACCAGAGAATTGTTACCAGCGATAAAACGAAATCCATCTTATCTTGATACTAACAATTACCAGGTGTTAAATAAAGCAGGAAACATTGTAGATCCGTATTCCGTTAACTGGCATGCTCTGAGCCGGAATTATTTTCCTTATACCATCCGGCAAGGTACCGGTTGTGATAATTCATTGGGATTATTAAAACTTAATTTCTACAATCCCTTTGGCGCTTACCTGCATGACACACCTTCTAAAGATTTATTTAAACAAAATCGCCGTTTTTACAGCCATGGTTGCATGCGTATGGAAAAGCCAATAGAATTAGGTCATCTTGTTCTAAAAAATAATAACATTGCAATAGATACCATTACTGAAAAAGGTTGTTTAAAAAGCCAATCACCTATTGTCGTTTCCGCTGATGTAAAGATGCCGGTGATAGTTTGGTACAACCCGGTAGGAATGGATTCAACAGGACATGTTGCATTTTTTGAAGATGTCTATAAAAAATTTAATTGGGAGAAATAAGAAAAGATTTACCGGCAAAAAAAGATTTATTTCATTTTAAAAATTTTAATCAAATGGAAAATGAGAGAATATGCCAGAGTTGTACAATGCCATTAAGCACACCTGAGCTCTTAGGAACTGAAAAAGATGGTTCCCCAAAAAAGTATTATTGTAAATACTGTTATCAAAACGGGCAGTTCACTAACCCGAATCTCACATTGGAAGAAATGAAAATAAAGGTGAAGGATCAAATGGAAAAAATGAAGATTGATGATGAAACTATTACTATAGCAGTGGATAGTTTACCTAATCTTAAAAGATGGAGAAAGGTGAAAGCTGCACAATTATAATTTTAAAAACGTGATGCATAGAACAAGCGCAGGCATATTATTTTATCGCCTTCAGCAAAATAAACTGCAAGTTCTATTAGTTCATCCCGGAGGGCCGTATTGGGTAAAAAAAGATGCAGGTGCATGGTCTATTCCCAAAGGTGAGGCCGGTGCTGATGAACAATTGCTGGAAGCAGCTATCAGGGAAACGAAAGAAGAGACCGGCATAAAAGCACAAGGGAAATTTATTGCTTTAGCACCCGTAAAGCAAAAAAGCGGCAAAATAATTTATGCCTGGGCTTTACAGGACAGTTTTGATGCTTCAGTAATTAAGAGTAACGCATTTGAAATAGAATGGCCACCAAAATCAGGTAAGAAGAAACTATTTCCTGAAATTGATACAGCAGCCTGGTTTAGTATTGAAGAAGCAAAAAATAAAATAAATGCGGGGCAGATCTCACTTGTTACAGAATTGGAAAGCCTGGTAAACCGGAAGCAATAAGAATTATTTGCAGCATTGATTTATCGTCAAATGATTCTATGATTTTCTGCAAAAACATTTCACCAAAATCTGTTTTTACTTATCCGTTCTGAGTTCTTTCAAATAGTTTTCCATCAGGTAAAGATATTTTTCCGAGGCAGCCAGCGATTTTGTTTTTTCCTCATTGGTTGTTGCGCTTTTTGCCCGCAAGGCATTTACTTTTGCGCGGATATTAGCACGATAGCTTTTATAATAAACAAAAAGACCACGTTCATTTTCAGTTTTCATTGTGGTGAAATATTCATTATAATATTCAAGAAATAAGGCTGACAAATCCTGATGGCCAAATGCATCCAAATCCATACAAAGGAAGGCCACTTCATTCAATACATCAATTTGACGGAAATCATCATTGAACTCAATGCAATCGAATGGCACCGGATCCGGCAATAAAAAAATATTTCGCGAATGCAAATCACCATGGCAATCCCTGTAGAATCCATCTCTTAGCCTTTGTGCTATTAACCTCTTATTTTTATCCAGAAAATTATCAGAAAATTTTATAGCATCACTTATAATGAGGCTGAACGTATTATTTAATTGTTTGGACAGGTATTCTTTTTCTGCTTCCAGATCATTGAATTTTTCCTGAATATCCAATAAACTTTTTTGATAAATGACCGTTGTGTTTTTATGGAAAAAAGCTATTTTCTCTGCCAGCTCTTTGATATCTGATTCGGTTACCAGGTGCCGGGTAAGTAATTTATCCATTTGCTTTTCTGTGTCCAATTTATTCATTTTTAATGCATAGTCCAGCAGTTTTCCTTTGCTCCCGCCAATAATGATATTATGCTGCCATTCATGTACCGGCAACACTTCGAGGTAAACATTATGGGCAAGCCTTTTGTTCAATTCTATTTCCCGGTTGCAATAATGCAGGCGAAGTGAAAGAGTGGAAAAATCGAGAAAGGAATATTGTACCGGCTTTTTAATTTTATAAACGAATTGATCGCATAAGATCACCCACGATATATGGGTTTCAATTAATTCCCTGGTGCCAGTTTCTTCCGGGAATTTTCCATCTAATAACAATTTATTGATGTGTTCTGTTGTCATTTTTTATTTTCAAATATTCAGAAGCCTTTAGTAACATCTCATCTATATTGTCATCCGTTGATTTTAATACCAGATGAGGTTCGTTTAAAGGTTCGTTTTGCCGGTTAATAAGTTTATAAACCGCAAAGTCGGCTTCACTATATTGCCTGGCTTTTTTTAATCTCTGCCTGATTATATTTTCATCAGCCTGAACTTCAATAAAAAAGATCTCTTCTTTTCTTCTCATTGCCTCAATAAACATTTCCCTGATATCTTTTTTATGGAAAGTGGCATCCAATACTAAATTCTTTTTTTGCTTTACGGATTCTTTCATCTGTTCAAGCATTTTATCATAAACCGCTTTTTTTTCTTCATCCGAATAAACTCTTTTCTGAAACATTTCTTTTCGCACTCTGTCACTATTTATATATTCAGCGTTGATCACTTTTGCAAACCTGGAAGCAAAATAACTTTTACCCGAACCAGGTAACCCGAAAATAATTACTATCATTATCGTTTGACTTGATTTTTGTTCTTTAAAATTAAATGATAGATTTCGAAAAATTGATCCTATCGTTTTCCCGGCTTTTAGACAAATATTCAATTAAGCAGGTACTCCAGCTTTTTTAAATTAAGGATTACAATACTTCCATCATCCTTTATATCAATAAGCTTTTCGTTGCGAAAATCGCTGAGGGTTCGGATAAGAGATTCTTTGGCTGTGCCTGCAATTGTGGCAAGACTTCCGCGGCTTATAATTAAAGCGTCATTATCTTCAGTAGCCTGGTGGTATTTTTTATACAACATTAATAATGCATCCGCCACTTTTCTGCGTAATGAATTGTAAGCAATATTGACCAACTGATTTTCTCTTTCTGAAATATTTTTTGCAAGCAGCCGGATAAATTTTTGAGCAACTTCTTTATTATT
>DATCWN010000381.1:0-4065 GCA_036566285.1 Hanamia sp. | reverse complement strand
CAAGAACTAACAAAAGCAATCCAAAAAATGGTTTCTGAAAGCCAGACATTTGACTTCTTAAATAATGAAGAAGAAATTTATTCCTTAGCTGACTTAAAAGAAGTTTATAATGGTTAAGGGAGATATTGTACTTATTACTTTCCCATTTACAGACTTGAGTGGTAGCAAATTGAGACCAACAGTAGTATAGTCAGAAGCTTTAATAAAAAGACATTTTATATGGGAAAATTAGCAGTAATCAAGACCAAACCAACTTCTTCAAGTGTAGAAGATTTCCTTAACAGCATTGCAGATGAACAGAAGCGAAAAGACAGCCAGGCAATACTTGCCATGATGGAAAAGGCTATGAAAGAAAAACCAAAAATGTGGGGCAGTTCAATGATAGGTTTTGGGAATGTAAGATACAAGAGCCCTGCTACCGGCAGAGAAGTAGATTGGTTTAAAATAGGTTTCTCTCCGCGTAAGGCTAATTTATCATTACACCTCATAGATCTGCAGCGCCACGCCGATTCGTTGACTAAACTGGGTAAACACAAGACGGGGAGCGGTTGTCTTTATATCAATAAACTTGAGGATGTTGACATAAAAGTTTTGGAAAAAATGATTGCAGCATCCGCGAAATAAATAATTCATATTCATTCATCGATTTTATGTATTCAAAAGAAAATACAGTAGCGGCTTATCTTGATTCACTTCCCGAAGACAGGAAAAAAGCAATGCAGGAATTAAGAAAAGTAATTAAGAAAAATTTGCCCAAAGGTTTTTCTGAAGAAATGAGCTATGGCATGATTGGCTACGTGGTGCCTCATTCTTTATATCCCGCCGGCTATCATTGCAATCCTTCGCTGCCATTGCCCTTCCTTAATATTGCTTCGCAAAAAAAATTTATTGCTGTGTATCACATGGGTGTGTATGCGGATAAAAATTTGTTGGAATGGTTTACCACGCAATATCCCCTGCATGCAAAAACAAAACCCGATATGGGGAAAAGCTGTATCCGGTTTAAAAAACCGGATCAGATTCCTTATGAATTTATTGGTGAATTGTGTACCAAACTCTCGCCGCTGCAATGGATTGATATGTATGAAAGTGTTTTTAAGAATCATAGAAAATCATAGGGTAAACCTTAGAAGAAAATTTCATTTCTATTTGCAAAACCTTATTACCTTATTCTTTTACATCTACAGCACTTAAAATAGGGTAATTAAGTTGAAGAACTATTAAATTCTTTCTATTAAGGTTCCGAAAAGCATCCTTATAACTGCCTATCCAACCTTTGTATATTATTCTGTCTTTTTAAATAATTAAATATAGGATTATCACACCAAACATTCCTACGGAACGAATTTACTTTTTACCTTTTTACTACCTACAAAATGTTCCTATGGAACAGAAAGGGCTCGGGCAAAAGAATCAAAAGTCCTCAATTTTAAAAAAATGTATAATTAAAAAATCATAGTGCCTCAAAATAACAATTAACCCAATACTCTGAATCTTTAATATTGTAATTTTGATGTCGAATATATCATGAATATTACCAAGCCATACATCGAAGAACAACAGGAAACAGATTTACTGGTGGATGACGGAAATAATTGCCAGTTAATAGTCTGGAATGATGAAGTGAATACTTTTGAATGGGTGATTGACACGCTGATCGAAATTTGCGGACATACCCAGGAACAAGCCGAGCAATGCGCCATGATCATTCATACCAAAGGAAAATATGCAGTAAAAGAAGGATCGTACGAGACGCTGAAACCCATGTGCGATTCCATCACGGACAGGGGTATTGGCGCCACCGTGGAAGAACTTTCCAAACGATAATTTCTCTTAATTTTTTCTTTTCAATTGTTTTCAATTTATTCCCAGGATGAACACTTCTGCAATGAATTCATTTTTTTTACATAAAGATAGTAATGACTTTCCTTCACCTGATTCAGCAGATGAGGATGGTGTTTTGGCCATCGGAAGCAATCTGAATAGGGATACTTTATTAAAGGCGTATCGCCTCGGCACTTTTCCCTGGTACAATAAAGGAGAACCCATTGTATGGCACCATCCCGATCCGAGGTTTGTGTTGTTTCCACAAAATATAAAGATCAGCCACAGCATGAGAAATGTTATCAACCAACATCTCTTTCGTTTCTCTTTTGATAAAAGCTTTCCCGAAGTAATAAGAGGGTGCAGAACGGCCAAAAGAAGCGGCATGCCCGGCACCTGGATTACTGATGAAATAGAAAATGCTTACATTAATTTATTTAAGGAAGGCTATGCCCACAGTGCCGAAGCCTGGCTAAATAATGAACTGGTTGGCGGACTTTACGGTGTGCTGATGGGAAAAGTTTTTTTTGGCGAAAGCATGTTTGCCAATAAAAGTAACGCCAGCAAATTCGCTTTTATAAAATGGGTAGATGTGCTGCAGCAAAACGGAATTGAGTTAATAGATTGCCAGGTTTATACGCCGCATCTACAATCACTCGGCGCTGAATTCATTTCAAGAAACGATTTCGTGGCCTTGTTGAAAAATCTCATTCCTTAGACTGATCTTTTTATAAGGATAGCGTTCGGCATATTGATAAATCATTGCCCGGATGTAATTATTTTCCACATAAGGAGTCAGGCGAAATTTGATGTCATCAATTTCATGGACATTAATACCGGAGGGCATATAACCCATTCCGTAAAACTTTCCTCTTTCTATTAAAATGCAGCTTTGTTCATTTTCAATCAAACCATCATCTACCAAAGCAAAAGTGGGCAATTCATTTTCAAGATGCTGCATACATTTGTAAACCCTGTTGTTGTATTCTTCTGGCGGTTCTTTTTTTTCACAGGCACCATGGCATAGATTTTCTTTCAATGATTGGCATTCTATATTTTCCGATTGCAAAAAGCAAAGCTTCGGGCAAAGCTCAAAGTCACGTATCAGTTGGCGAAGCAAGGCATACCCTTCGGCAAGCAAATTAAAAGTGTATAACGGCTTTAAGTTCTTTTTCTTTTTTTCAATACATAAACGCAAATAACCATTGCCATCTTCAAAAGAATACATTCCGTAAGAAGGCTCAAATCTTTTCTGGCTGCGGTTTTGCTCAGGCCATAGTTTTTTAATTTCAATGCTTTCCAAAATAAAAGCCATTAACTCCGTAGCAGTTTCCTGGTAAGTAACGCTATAAATCTTTTTTAGAAACTCTTGTTTTTGCTTATTGGTTTTATTGTTGGAGAAATGGCTGTTGACTCTTTTACAAATGCTCTTTGCTTTTCCCACATAAATCACTTTTCCTTTTTTATCATGGAAATAATAAACGCCCGGATGTGATGGCAATCTTTTTATTTGCTCTACGGGAATATTAGGCGGCAAAAATTGCTCCTTACTGTTTCCTTTCAACATCGTTTGTGCGTAACCGTTAGTATCGCATCGCAACAGGTAATGAAAAAGCTGTACCGTGGCAGCGGCATCTCCTGTGGCTCTGTGGCGCTCTTCTATTTCAATTCCAAGGTGCCTGCAGATTTTACCCAGGCCGTATCCGTTTAATCCCGGCAATACCTTTCTTCCCAAACGAATGGTGCAAAGCTTTTTGCAATCAAGGTCATAGCCGGATTGGGACAAATGATATTTTACAAAGGAGTAGTCGAAGTTTACATTGTGTGCTACAAATACTTTGTCATGCAATAATTCATACAATTCATCAGCAATGCTTTTGAAGTCGCGTTCATATTCCACCATCTCATTGGTAATTCCGGTTAAGGCTTCCACAAACCGGGGAATGGTAAAATAAGGATTGAGTAACGTATGAAATTGTTGCAGCACCTTTTCACCATCTGTAACAAAAACAGCAATCTCGGTGATACCGTTGGAAGCGGCATAACCACCCGTTGTTTCAATATCTACAATGGCGTATAACAAAGTATTTTTAATAAAAGTTACTAACGAAGTTAGCAAGATACTAAACCATGTTTGTATTACATTTGCAAGCTATAAATTTTCTAAAAAAAAATATGGAATTAAGCAAGAATTATATCCCCGGAACCGTAGAAGAAAAATGGTATCAGCATTGGATGTCG
>DATCWN010000378.1:0-2309 GCA_036566285.1 Hanamia sp. | reverse complement strand
GTAAAAGATTTTAAGAGCATGGCTTTGCCCGTCCATACATTATTGGATGATGCCAGGTTGTATTCAAGTCCTATATTTCTGTTATACTCAGAATACACTTTTTTAGCCGAATCGGAAATCGTATTGTAATGTAGTGATTGCTTGTTGATGAAGATCATTCCAATGTTTGACCTTGAGAAAACCCTTCGTTGGATAGCGGCTACCGTAAAGTTTTGCGCGGGAAGGTTTATAGAATTTACACTTCCTGTTTGCATATCCATGGCGCCTATTCTCCAGTTTTTATCCAGCCTGCCGCTCAGCCTTGCTCCATAATTAATGGGAACGCCTAAGCCAATACGCCTTGAAAAAAAAGGTCGTATGGAGGCGTATCCGAAGTTGGCAAACAGGTCGCCGTTCTCTAAAAAGAATTGTCGTTTTTCGGGGAAAAATAATTCATAGCGATCAAGGTTGGTTACCTGCTGGTCTATTTCTACCTGCGAAAAATCGGGGTTAACTGTAAGGTCTAAATTGAGTGAAGAGTTGATGGCGATCTTGGCATCCATACCTACTTCTCCCGTGAATTTTGAAGGCGTTTTATTCTGATGATTCTTACTAATACCTCCTAAAAAATAAGGGATGATGGAAATATTGGCTTCAGAAGCGGGTGGCGGTTCATCCCAAACAATATCACCGGTGTAAGCCAGCGAGGCCGTAGGAAACTGGCGTGGCATCGGCGCCCAGGAACTTTTCTCAGATGTCCTTAAATCATTGCGGCTAAAATTAATACCCCATTTGTTGACGCCGTTTTTATAACGTATGCTGGAGAAGGGAATCGCCATTTCGAATACCCACTTGTCCTCGTAATTTTTTACGTGCGATGTCCATTTGTTATCCCAGTTTAAATCTACTTTTCCTCCATCATACATGGAGCCATCCCATTGCGCACCAGCCGCATTGGCTCCAAAAGAAAAGCCGTTGGTAAGATCATTAAATGGATCTATGAACACAAGAAAATTATCGTTTTTACCAAACACAAAATCACGCCTGAGCGATTCTACAAAATAATGGCCGGGTTCAATTTTATAACAGGTAGCGATGAGATAAAAACTATGATCATCGTAACACATCCTTACTTCTGTTTTTACTCTTGCGTAAGAAGTATCCATTGGCAGCACCATATAAAAATTGTGGGCGGAGTCGGCCTGCTGCCATGCTTCATCATTTATTTCCCCATCCACTTTTACAGGCACGTCAGCTCTGTGGATATTTAATTGAAATGAAGCATTATTTTTTTGAGCGGATGCTTTAAAACAAAACAGGAAGAAAAAGCCAAGAAAAAAAAGTAGTATTCTGCCGGCAATGCGTTTGGGGTATTCTTTCAATACAAATTCCTTTTTAATGATTTTACCTAATTAATTTTATAGAATAATATACAAAGACTTGAAGGCGCTATAAAGATGTTTTTCGAAACTTTGATAGAAAAAAATCAAAGTTCTTCAACCTTATTACTTTATTTCAAGTCCTGTAAATGTAGAAAAAATAAGGTAATAAGGTTATGTAAAATAGAAACGAAATTTTCTACTAAGGTTTATACAAAATGGGCTCAGGGTGTTTACAAATATTCAATGCAGTCAATGTATATTCTTCTATAATTTTATTTTAGCCGTGGCCGGTATCTTCACTAGCCACGTTATCAATTATCAATTATCAATTATCAATTTCCCATTTAGTAATACATTCCTTCTTAATAACCCCAGCTCTTCATAATTTTCAAATTCTCCCTTGAGCAATCAAGCGGTGTTTTTCCCTGGTAAGATTCCTGCTCAATAATGAACTCTGTAGTGCCTCCGGATTTTTTAAAGAGATCAACTATTTCTTTTACCGGCAAAACACCTTTTCCCAAAATAGTGCTTTCGTATGCATCACCCATCTCGCCTTTGTCTTTCGATTTGATCTCATCTTTTACATGCATGCTTTCGAACCTGCCGGGATGTTTTTTCAATATTTCTATAGCTCTTCCTCCTGCTCCGTACATGTTGCCAATGTCCATCTGGTGCAACACCAATGCGGGGTCAGTGTGTTCGAGTATAATATCATAAACCTGTTTGCCATTCAGAGAATATTTAAATTCAAAATCGTGGTTGTGATAGCCAAATTTTAATCCTGACTTCTTGCATAGCTCACCTGATTTATTGAAGAGGTCGAGAAAGGCAACGAGGCCGTCATAATTACTGCACAGTTTCTGATCCAGCGATGGACTTATCACATAATGCTGTCCCACTATTGCGGCATCTTCCACTGTTTGCTTCCATGCATCTGTAAAATCATTG
>DATCWN010000145.1:0-2260 GCA_036566285.1 Hanamia sp. | reverse complement strand
TTGAGGCCTTCAGATGGTTTTTATGTAAATGGAGTTAAAGTGATTTTTAAGGGAGTAAATCGTCACAGTGCATGGCCAGAGTCTGGAAGAACTTTAAGTAAAGAAATTAGCATCAATGATGTGAAGTTGATGAAGGAGATGAATATGAATGCAGTGAGGATGTCTCATTATCCGCCTGATCAACATTTCTTAGATGTTTGTGATTCTTTGGGTTTGTTTGTTTTGAATGAACTTACGGGTTGGCAGGCAGCTTATGATACTGAAATAGGTAGAAAGCGAGTGAAAGAATTAGTTGAGCGGGATGTAAATCATCCTAGCATTGTTTTATGGGCTAATGGAAATGAGGGGGGGTGGAACCGTGATTTGGATAATGACTTTCAATTGTATGATCCTCAACAAAGAAAGGTGTACCATCCTGATGAAAAATTTAATGGAACCGATACCAAACATTATCCAATTTACAATTATGTGGTAAACTCATCACTTTATAGTAAAGAGGTTTTTTTTCCTACAGAATTTATGCATGGACTTTATGATGGGGGGCACGGTGCCGGCTTAAAGGATTATTGGGACTTAATGGAGAAACACCCTTATAATGCCGGAGCGTTTTTATGGGTCTTTGCAGATGAGGGAATGGAAAGGTCCGATAAAAATGGTTGGATCGATACAGACGGAAACCATGCTCCTGATGGAATTTTAGGCCCTTACAGGGAAAAAGAAGCCAGCTTTTATACAATTAAAGAAGTATGGAGCCCTGTTGTAATTGAACAAACTTATATTGATTCTAATTTCAACGGCAGTCTTAGTATAGAAAACAAGTATTTATATACTAATTTGGATCAATGCACTTTTCAATGGAAATTAGTGAGCTTCCCTTTGCCAAAAGAGGCGTCTGCAAATTATAAAATTGATACGGAAGGAACACTTGCCACTTATTCTCTCCCTCCTGGTGAAAAAGGGTTTATTAATTTGAACTTACCTGAAGGATGGAAAAATAGTAACGCATTGTACTTTACCGCTATTGATAAAAATCAGCAGGAATTATTTACGTGGAGCTGGCCTATCTCGTCAGTAGAACAAACAACACGAAATATCTTGTCTAGACGGGCTCATCATCCAGCCAAAGTTATAGCTAATGAACGAGGTGAACATTTGATTCTTCAAAATGGAGAAGTGAGCACCTTTTTTAATACCAAGACAGGCTTTTTAGATAAAGTAATTAGCCAAGAAGTACCTATCTCTTTATCTGGTGGGCCTTTAATGGCTTCTTCTGCCCTTTCTTTAAAAAGTTTCAAGCATTATGCTGCTAATGACAATTATGTTGTAGAGGTAGCCTACGAGGGAGAAGGTAAAATGAATTTGAAATGGACCTTTTCCGCAGGAAATCCAGTACAGTTAGATTATGAATATACGCAAGTTGGAGAAGCTGATTATATTGGTATTACGATGAATTATCCCGAAGAAAAAATTACGGGTATGAAATGGTTGGGGCGTGGTCCTTACAGAGTTTGGAAAAATAGAACAGAAGGTTTACAGTTTAATGTATGGCATAAAGAATACAATAATACGGTAACAGGTGAAAGCTGGCAATATCCTGAATTCAAAGGGTATCATTCAAATCTTTATTGGGTTACAATTGAAAATAAGGAAAAGCCTTTTACTATTTATTCCAGTACTGAAAATATTTTTTTACAGATGTTGAAAGCCGAAAAACCGAAAGGAGCTTCAAATGATTTTACCAGTCCTCCATTTCCTTCAGGTAATCTTGGTTTTATGTATGCGATTCCTCCTATCGGTACCAAATTTCAAGAAGCCTACAAATTGGGTCCTAGAAGTCAAAAAAATATGCAACTAAATAACTCTCCCATCACAGGTACTTTGTGGTTTGATTTTGATTAGTAAATAAAATAAAAGATGACAAAAGTGTTCTATAATTCTATTTAAAAAATCTTATAAAACCCTTCGTTAGGCTATCCCAAAGTGGGTAGCCTTTTTTTTATTATCCTTTTGAGTTCCGTTTTGTGCACTACGGATTTTGGTCTTGTAAAGGGCCAGTAATCTCATTTCAGTTTGTCGAAAGTTGTTTTAAGTTTTTGATCTGTTAGAGGATTTATTCTCTTGAAGCAATAGTTTTTATTAGAAATATTCGTACCGGTTTTGGTAATTACTTTTTGGGTATTGCCATTTTTTATTTTACCAATTAAGATACATTTCTATTACCTATTGTACTATCCCCATAATTTTTGAGCGGCCACCTTAT
>DATCWN010000210.1:0-3008 GCA_036566285.1 Hanamia sp. | reverse complement strand
CATCTACTTTTTCCACAGGCATTTTGCAGGTTTTATTTTTACACACATAAATCATTGTTTTGCCCGCCATTAATTTATCCTTGAGAAGTGAAAAACTACCTTCTGTGTTTCCACCTAAATAGATTGAATTGGGTAAAAAATATTTCTGAAACTGGTTGAGTTTCTCTTTCCAATCATTTCCAACAATTGCAATCTCAAAAGGAGAATGTATCTGCAAAGCCAATGCCTGCGCCCAATTGCTGTAATAACCCAGGTTCGGCCTTGCATCTTCAATTATATTCTTTAGCATTTGAGCCGACTGATTTTCGTAATTCCTGTTTTCAAAATACAGGCTTAATGTCAATAAATTTTTAGCCATTTCGCTATTAGATGCCGGAATTACATTATCGGCAACTTCCATTTTCCGGGCTATTAAATTACTGTATTGGTCATCAGTATAAAAGAACATTCCGGAAGCCTTGTCAAAGAAGTGTTGCTCTGTATATTGAGTAATGGCATCGGCTTTTTGCAAATATTTTTCATCAAAACTTACCTGGTAATAATCAATCAATGCGCTTATGGTAAAAGCGTAATCATCAAGAAATGCCGGAATATTTGCTTTCCCGTTTTTGTAATTTCTGTACAATCCATTTTCCTTTGTTGAAACATTTTTTAAAAGAAAATGGATATTGGTTGCTGCCATTTCAAGGAAACCATTTTCTCCAAAAGCTTTGTACGCATCAATCAAACCTTTTGCCATCAGGGCATTCCAGGAAGTTAATATTTTGTCATCGGTATGTGGGCGAATACGTTTTCCCCTTGCCTGAAACAACTTCTCTTTTAATTCATTCATCTTTGACTCAAGCTGACTTTCCGTGAGGTTATATTTTTTTGCTGTGTTTTTGTCACCCTTATTAATATCCGGAATGTTTTTGTTGTGCTCCCAGTTTCCTGATGCAGTTATTCCAAAATAATCGCAGAATATTTCGGATTCATTTCCCAGAACCTCTTTGATTTCCTGGAGGCTCCATACATAAAACTTTCCTTCTTCTCCTTCGCTGTCTGCATCCAACGAAGAATAAAAACCGCCTTCCGGTGAAGTAAGTTCGCGTTTTACAAATGCGATGGTTTCGTAAACCACTCTTTTGTACAATGGATTTTTGGTAAGCTGAAAGGCATGACTGTAAAGACTTACAAGCTGTGCATTATCATAAAGCATTTTTTCAAAATGAGGTACATGCCAGTTGGCATCCGTAGCATATCGTGAAAAACCTCCGCCCACCTGGTCATATATTCCACCCCACGCCATGTGATTGAGCGTGGTTTCTACAGCATTGAGGGCCGCTTTATTCCCGCTTAACTGATGGTATTGCAATAAATATTCCCAGATAGAAGGCATGGCAAATTTCATGGAGCCGGTAGTTCCGCCTCTCGTTTTATCAATTCTTGATTCCATTTTCACAAACATTTCATCAAGGGTTTTTTTATTGAATGCGGCATCATTGGTGTTCAATGGAACATTTTCAATATCCCTGATTCCTTTTGCCACATTCTCAGCCTGCTCCTCTAATTTGTGCCTTTCATTTTTATACAAATCCGTAAAGTATTCTAATAGTTTTATCCAGTTTTGTTTGGGGAAATAAGTGCCGGCAAAAAATGGCTTTCCGTCGGGCATGGCCAGTGCGTTGAGTGGCCAGCCACCGTTGCCATTAATTAGATAAGCCGCATTCATATAAACCTGGTCCACATCAGGCCTTTCTTCTCTATCCACTTTTATGCACACGAAATGCTCATTCATAATTTTGGCGACTGTAGTATCCTCGTAACTTTCGTGTTCCATTACATGGCACCAGTGGCATGCTGCGTACCCTACACTGATCAACAGCATTTTATTTTCTTTTTTTGCTTTATTCAGCGCCTCTTCACCCCACGGGTACCAGTCAACCGGATTGTGTGCGTGTTGTAAAAGGTAGGGGCTCGTTTCATTTATCAGGGAATTGGTGTACATAAATTTTTTGTTTTCTTTAGTTGAAGAAGGAGTTTGCCCACAAGAAGAAAAAGTGATGAAGAAAATACAAATTACAAGGAAGTGGGCTAACGGCGCCTTTTTCATTTTTTCATAAAGGTAATTAAGGGATTATAAATCGAATTCCAGAAGTGATAATTACCAACTTCAAGAGAATGTTTTCTGATAGATAAAACAGGAATAAAAATTTTTAGGCATAATTTAGCTTTCAATGGCCACACAAATATTTACCAACATCAGTTTGCTTGTCGGTACGGGCAATTCATCCGGATTTATCCGCGGGAAAAATCTTTCCAACTTGCCGGTTATAGAAAATGCCTATCTCATTATTGAAGATGACATCATTGCTGAAACAGGTAAAATGGAAAACTTTCGTTTCAAAAAAAATGATGTTCCCTTACATACCATTATACTTCCTGCCTGGTGCGACAGCCATACCCATCTCGTGTTTGCCGGAAGCCGTGAAGAAGAATTTATTGATAAAATAAAAGGATTAAGCTACGCTGAAATTGCAGCCAAAGGAGGCGGTATTCTTAATTCTGCAAAAAAATTAAACGAAACTTCAGAAGATGAATTGTTTAACCAGGCTTATAAACGGCTTACCGAAGTGAGCAAATCAGGCACGGGCGCTATTGAAATAAAAAGCGGCTATGGGTTAACGTTAGAGGGTGAATTAAAAATGCTGCGTGTAATAAAAAGATTAAAAGAAAAAAGTTCACTTAAAATAAAATCAACCTTTCTCGGTGCTCATGCTTTTCCTTTGGGATATAAAGAAAATCACCAGGGATATATTGATTGTATTATCAATGAAATGTTGCCTGTTATTGCTAAAGAAAAGCTTGCGGATTATATAGATGTGTTTTGTGAAAAAGGGTTTTTTTCAGCAGAAGAAATGTCAATCATTTGTGAGGCAGGAAAAAATTATGGGCTGAAACCAAAGTTGCATGTGAACCAGCTAAACAGCATTGGTGGAATAGAAGCAGGTATCAAACTAAATGCTTTA
>DATCWN010000171.1:0-5147 GCA_036566285.1 Hanamia sp. | reverse complement strand
AAGGAAAGCAATCAAAAAAAATATAGCATCAAACTCAAAACACCACAAGATCAATTAACTTGATACCTACTTCATAAACCAGATAGGACTTTTGTCAACAAGCAAAAGCTGAACTATGAACTATCACAGCCCTTCGCGATTCACCATTGCCCATTCACCATTGACCCCCATCACCCACCTCACACCTTAAAAAATATCTTTTTCTTATACAGCCAATAACACAGATACCATTGCAGGGCAAACAGGGTAAGCGATGCGAGGATCAGCACTGCATTCTGTGGTATCCCAACTGGTGACAGGATTCCGTTTACAATCGTATTGCTATATTCAAATAGCCAGCGGTTTACCACTATTTCAAAGAAGAGATAAATGAAGATGGAATTCATTCCTACGATGGTAAAAAAAGAAAGGAACCGTTTGTGTTTCCATACATCAATCCAGAAATAAAGAAAAGCCAATGCCAGCAGGCACCATCCACCCGTAACCAACGTGAACGAAGAAGTGGCAATTCGTTTTATAATAGGAGTAACGCCGGCGAGGTCCAGTGCATAGCCCGCTATCATTGCAACCACCGCCAGCGTAACAATAGGTTTGATTTTATCTTTAAAACCCGATTGGGTAAGCAGCCATTTACCCGCCACGGCACCCCATATAGTATGCGCGGCGGTTGGAATACAATTAATAGCTACCCAGCCTCCTGAGTTGATTTTATTCATTAACACCAGGTCCATATAATTGCCAAAATTATGTTGGTCCGTAAAGGGCTGGTCGAAGCCGGGCACATTTATAAAGCGGTATAATATTTCAGTTAGTACCAATAAGCCGATGCTAAAAAGAATTTGATAGGCAGGTTTCCATTTAAAAATAAGGAATGCCACCAGCATGGTAAAAGACATTTGTGTAAGCACATTCCAAAGCTCAAAAGATAGGTGCTCGCCCCTCACTGCATAATCAAGCACACCCCAGAAAAAGAGCCACCAGCTTCTTCGTAAAGCATGCCTGGCTTGTTGTTGCCAGCTAGTTCCTTTGGCGGTTTGTTTGGTAAGTGAAAAAGCCATTGCCGTGCCGGCAATGAACATAAACGCAGGTTGTATCAGATCCCAGAAACGTAGCCCGTGCCATTCTGCATGGGTAAATTGGATGGCAAATAAATGGCCGAAAGAACCTTCTGACATACTAATGGCGTGTTCATATAAGCCTGAAGCTTCAAACATTAAAAGCACCATCACGAGGCCTCTGTAAAAATCTAAGGAGGCGAGCCTGGCATCGGCTCCAATTACTTTTTGTAGGGTATCCTTTTCTGATAAAAGCATTCTTTGCAATATTTTAAATTAGATAAAAGCAATTTGTTAATTACCGGAGACCTTCATTTTCTTCAATCATTTTTTCTCACTAAGCTAGAAGCAGTAATCCTGATTTTGTAAAAATAGTTACTGCTTTGAACTTCTTTGGCGGAATGATAGAAGTTAATACCTGATAAATAAAGTTTATTTTTTCATGTCTTATTATTTAACTGGTTGTCCATTTTTGAAACCTCCCGACTTTTATTATTTGTCAGTAATTTTTACTGTAGCCATCAAATGGTTCATCCCTGTAGCCTGAATCCAGGTACCAGAATTGGCCAGCCGAACTTTGTATGCCACAGTATTTTTTAAATTTTCCGAACGGTCGGAAATATCCAGGTATAAGTCGTAATCCCCTTTTGGTATTCCTGCTAAATTTATGGAATTACTAATGGTAAACTCACTATTGGGTTTCACCTTACGTAAATCAACCGGCAAATTAATGGAATAGCTTTTACCAGAAGTCTTGTCAACAAATACTATACTCGTGGTTTTATAATTATACAGAGGGGCATACCCTTTATTAGTAAGGGTGATCTCTACTTTGAAATCCTGATTGGTAACTGCTTGCTTTGGAAACTTACTGGCTATTAACAACAGGCGATAACCAAGATTGCGCTGAAACTCATCGAAGCAACCCGAAGTTTTCCAGGCATCAATTACAGGTTGGTACCAATCAAGGTTTAGATACGTCCATTTAAGCAATTTCATTTCTGCCTGTGCGGTGGTGCAATCCGGAAAAACACCTGTTGGCGGGCAAGTCTCGCCACCCGTGGGCACATACAGCGCTTCTTTGCTGATGTATTCCTTGTCTGCCGGTATGTTGGTATAGGTACCATAATCGGTTCCTCCGGCCAGGAAACAATCATTGTGATGTCCTACTCTGGCCCTGTTTTGATTCGTATAGGCTATTCCCGTTTCAAGAGGAATGGTGGTATTGAAAATGTCTTGTTTTGCTTTCGGGGTTCTTACCTGAACCATTATTTCTACCGGTAAAACGCTCAATAATTTAAAAAGTACTTTCCTTTGATTCTCAACGGTGGTTAACCCATTACTGGAGCTATGCCATTCGCCCCATGCCCCGATAAACCCGGCCTGAACAAATGCAATGACATCTTTATTTTCTTCAAAGGTGGTTTTAAGTTGATCCAGGTGTTGCTCTATTATGGCTAGAGAAGCATCGGTGCCAGACATATCATCTGTGTAAGCAAATCGAAGCACGCATTTGAGTCCCGCGTCACGCAGTTTTTGCATATCATTTTTGATAAGAAGAAGTTCTGCAGTACTAAGCGGAGTAGTTTTAAAATCTTCCAAATAATACAAACGCAAAATCAGTGTAACGTTTTCAGTACGGAGGTCCTTTAATTGATTTACATTTAAACCCGGTCCTGCAGAATGGACTGCATAAGAATGTATAAATCCTCTTTCCGGATTAGGAAAAATTTCCGGGGATGGCTCATAGGTTGTTTCGGTGAAGATGGCGTTCTTTTTATTTCCTGCGCCAGGCTTTGAACAATCGAAAGCAAGAAGAATCACTGTAAATGCGAGTAGCCATCCCGTTATTAGTTTATGATTCTTAGTGATGTTCATCCGTTTAGTTTTATCTCAATACAGCACAAACAGAATAGCATTGAGATGAAGTTAGAATTGGTAATTTCATCTATTTTACTCTGGTTATAAAAAGCTTAAATCCATACGCCTTATTGCTAAGAAGTGTAAGCAATAAGACGCATGGATTTTTAAAGGAATCTTTTACTCCGACATATCCAAAAAGAAAGAAGGCGTATTGGGTTCGGGGATGGTACCCAGTGTTCTACTCCAATCATTCTTGGTGATGTTAACACCTATCTTCATTCCTTTTCCTGTTAATCCTTTTATTTTTGATCTTACCAGTTTGCCCTCAAACTTCAATAATCCTCCGGATTCCGTGATGGTGCCTAACTCATAAAAGTCAGTGGTTGACTGATAGTCGAAAGAAAAAGCATCCTGGGCACCTTTGTGATAAAACATATCAAACCATGCGTCTAATATGGCCCCTTCCAGCAATATATCATTTCCGCTTTCTTTAAATAACCCGGTTATCAGCCCGGTTCCGGTATTGTTATCGGAGTCTATATAAAAGTCGAAAATATCTCCGCTTGCTTTGGTGGACGCGATCTCAAAATAGAAATAGACATTGTTGCCATCATAATCAAATTTTGCTTTTCGGAAACTTCCTCCGGCAGGCCCGGCAACTATCGTATTGGTGGCAACGGTGTCCCAATCATTAAAAGTATTGTCGTCCAATTTTACAGAAGAGCCTTTTGATATTCTCAAAACAGTGGAAGCCTCATACTCCTTTCCGCTTTCTGAAGTGGCATACAAAGTAGGAACATACTTTCCTTTTTCAGTATAGGTATGAGTAGGGCTTTCTTCAGTAGAGGTAGCTCCATCGCCAAAGTCCCACCTGTAGCTTTTGGCACCGGTGGTTTTATTTTCAAAGGCAACAGTTAAACCATCTACGGCGATGTTGAAAAATACATCCGGACCTTGCCCCACCTTTTCTTTTTTGCATGAAGATGTGGCGAAGAGCATCCCTGCTGCTAAAACCACAAATACTGCATTGTGTAATATTTTCATGTTATTTTATTTTAAGTGAACGGTATTCTTTGTTTTTATTTTTAGGGATCAATCATTTTGAGTGGCGAGCTTATTTGCCTGCACTTCGTCAATCGGTAAATAATAAATGATCCGGTTGTGAGTGTAAGGAATGATCATATTGGTATAGCCCGTCGGTAGTTTGGAAAGGTCTATGTCCGTTTCTTTAAGACCGGGTAAATGGTAGCCCCAGTAAGTGCGATTAAGGCTTCGCTTATTTCTATAGACGTCAGCGGTTCTCTGTCCTTCAAAGGCTAATTCAATACGTCTTTCTTTAAGCACTACATCCAATACGGTTCTTCCGGCAGGAACCTGTTGGTTATACAGATCGTCGGAAAGGCCGCGGTTTTTACGTATTTCATCCAGATCATTTAAAGCATCAGACACCTGGTTTTTCTTTGCATAAGCTTCCGCACGGTTCAGGTACATTTCTGCCAACCTGAACATAATGGGCGAGCTAAGGGTAGGGCTTCCTCCCTGGTTGGAGAATTTGGTGATATAATAAATCTCTATCCCATTCATCTTTTTTATAGCGCCGCCATCCATTAATGGCACTATGTAACTCCATCTTACATCGTCCGGCTGGCTACTCATAGAATCTCTTAAAGATTGTGAGGCAAATTCTTCGCCCCATCCGGAATTACCATCCGAGTATAACATGGAAGCAATGGAACCGGCTTTACCATAATCATCCACATTGGAAAATGCGATACAAAAAATAGTTTCAGGAGAGGTTTGTGCATTGGCAAACAGGGTCTTAAATCCATCGGAGGTCTCCAAATGAAATCTACCTGAGTTGATTACCTTATTAGAATAAAAAATGGTGCTGTCATGGTTTTCTTCATAGAGGAATGTCCTTGACAACAGCGCCCAGGCGGCTTCCTTTGATGCGTATTGTACGCCACGGGGCTGGTTCATAAGGGTAGCTGCTTTTTCGGCATCCGCTACTACGGCATCATACACTTCTTTCACGGTGGCGCGGGCTTTCTGGCCATCTTCTGCAGTGGAAAGACGAAGGATAACTCCGGGCGCGTTGGCATCTACTGAATATGGTTTTGCATAAAAACGAGCCAGGTTAAAGTGGCAAAACGCCCGTATAAAATAACATTCACCAATTAACTGCTGAACAGATGCGTCGGGATTTTCTATTTTTTCCGCGGCTTCAAT
>DATCWN010000167.1:0-2922 GCA_036566285.1 Hanamia sp. | reverse complement strand
CGAACAACGCTTTTGTCACTGCTGGTAGTAATTGTTGGAGTAATATGGAGCGTTGGCATCATGTATCTTTTTGGTTATAAAATTACTTTGCTCACTGCTTTAATTCCTCCATTAATAGTGGTTATAGGAATTCCTAATTGCATTTATTTCCTCAATAAATACCATTCCACTTATAAAGCAACAGGAAATAAAGAGCAGTCATTGATTGATATGGTGAGTAAAATGGGTATCGTTACTTTGTTCTGTAACCTAACTGCAGCCATCGGTTTCGCGGTTTTTGCATTAACGAGAAGTGCCATTTTAAAAGAATTTGGAGAGGTGGCAGGTTTGAGTATCATGCTCATTTTTGTAATCTCTTTCATTTTGTTGCCGGGCATATTAAGTTATATGGAGGTTCCCAAAAAACATCAGTTAAAATATCTGGACATAAAATTTTTTACCAGTTTATTATTAAGAATAGAGCGCTGGGTTTTCAATCATAAAAGAATCGTTTATGCTATTACGCTACTAGCAGTTATTTTTTCAGTGATGGGTATTTTTAAATTAAAAACCGAAGGGTTTATAGTAGACGATTTACCCAAGACGGATAAAATTTATAAGGATTTAAAGTTTTTTGAAACCAATTTTAAAGGAGTAATGCCGCTTGAAATCGTGATTGATACTAAAAGAAGATATGGCCTTGCCGGCGCTCGTGCATTGCCTGTTTTAATAAAAATGGATTCGCTGGCCATGTATATCAAATCGCGACCGGAAATGTCGCGCCCACTTTCCATTGCAGAAGGAATTAAGTTTGTAAAAGAAGGATTTTATGAAGGAGATTCCGCCAATTATGCGCTCCCCAATTCATTTGATTTAGCATTTGTAGGCGATTATTTAAAGCCTCAAGAGGATAGTGGGAAAAAGAATAATCTTTCAAAGCTGCTTACCAGTTTTATTGATACGGCAAGAGAAACTGCCCGGATGAGCATTAATATGGCAGATGTAGGCACTGAAAAACTTCCGGTAATTTTAAATGGAATCCGGCAAAGGAGTAACGAATTGTTTGATTCTTCCAAATACAAAGTAACCCTTACGGGTTCCACAATTACATTCCTCGAGGGGAGCACTTTTATTATAAATGGATTAAAAGAAAGTTTGCTTTGGGCATTTTTATTTATTGCGCTTTGCATGTTGTATTTGTTTAAATCGGTACGTGTTTTAATCTGCTCTTTAATTCCCAATGTGATTCCGTTAATGGTAACGGCTGGTATTATGGGATGGGCGGGTGTAAGGCTTAAACCTTCCACAGTATTGATTTTCAGTGTGGCATTGGGCATCGCCATAGATGTAACCATACGTTTCCTTGTGAATTATAAACAGGAGCTTCCTGCGCATCATTTTAATGTAGAAAAAACGGTTTCCGAAACCATAAATCACACCGGCCTTAGTATTTTATATACTTCATTGGTGCTGATAGTGGGGTTTGTAATTTTTTGCTTCAGTGGGTTTGGCGGCACGCAATCTCTTGGCTGGCTTACCTCTATCACTTTATTTATTGCTACATTAACCAACCTGGTTTTATTGCCGGTTTTATTATTAGATACGGCGAAAAAGGGCAATGGGAAATAGTGAATAGGCAATGGTGAATGCTCAAATCTCAAGGCCCAATACCTGTAGAATTTATTACTCATTCAATTGATTTACGCTGCCTTTAAGCCTGTTTCCGGGGCTTACTAACTATTTTTAAAAAAGGGCATAGATTTTTCCATATTATTTTTTCGGGCCATAAAAATATAAATATGAGATCAATCTGGACAGGCGCCATTGGATTTGGTTTGGTAAACATTCCTATAAAAATGTACAGCGCTACGGAATCAAGCAATCTAAATCTGGATATGCTTGATAAAAAAGACCATGCCCATATTAAATACATGCGCGTAAATGAAACCACCGGCAAAGAAGTACCCTGGGGAAATATTGTAAAAGGATATAAATGGAATAATGATTATGTAATACTCGATGAAAAAGATTTTGAAGCGGCCAGCGCTAAGAAAACAAAGACCATTGAAATATCCGATTTTGTAAAGGAAGATGAAATCAGCAGTATTTATTATGAAACCCCTTATTACCTGGAACCGGATAAATCGGGTACGCGACCCTATAAACTATTATTACAAGCCTTGCTTAAAACTAAGAAAGTGGGGGTAGCTAGTTTCGTGATGCGCAACAAAGAAGCTCTCGCCATTTTAAGGCCCAATAAAGATGTGATTGTCTTGAATAGAATAAGATTCGAAGAAGAAATAAGAGATCCGAAAGAACTTACTCTGCCAACAAACACCGAAGTAAAACCCGCTGAATTAAAAATGGCCATTACTTTAATTGACCAGCTTACTGCCAAATTTGATATTTCTAAATACAAAGACACTTATAACGATGAGCTTTTAAAATTGATAAAAGCTAAGGCCAGCGGTAAAAAAATTAAGATTCCGGAAATGAAAGTAGTTCATAGCAAAACCAAAGATCTTATGGATCAATTAAAAGCAAGCCTTGATGTAAAACGAAAAAAATCTGCATGATATGGCATTGACACTTTATAATAAAAAAAGGAATTTTAAAGAAACTTCTGAACCTTCGGGCCTGTTGGCTGGCAGTGAAAAAAAATCAACTTCTAAATTAATTTTTGTGGTACAAAGGCATAAAGCTACCAACCTTCATTACGATTTTCGGCTGGAGCTGGATGGAGTTTTAAAAAGCTGGGCTGTTCCTAAAGGGCCTTCTTTAAACCCAAAAGATAAGCGGCTTGCCATGATGGTGGAAGACCACCCTTATGATTATAAAGATTTTGCCGGCATCATTCCGGAAGGAAATTATGGAGCTGGCATTGTAGAAATCTGGGATAAGGGTACTTATACAGATATTGAGAATTCTTCACGGGAGATAGCT
>DATCWN010000136.1:0-4097 GCA_036566285.1 Hanamia sp. | reverse complement strand
TTCCTTTATTTAACTCCGATCAATACACCTGTTTTCCTTTGACTACCCACTTTGAAAAGGTAAATCAGGTTAGAGTGTTGCGCTCCGGGAACGCTATACTCTATAGTTTTAATTTGTCCTTTTTGAACATATCCCTGGAACACTGTTTTTAATTTCTGGCCCAGCATATCGTACAACTCGAGGGTTCCCTGTCCGGAAACGGCAGATTGCAATGAGAATCTGATCCTGTTATTGTACGGATTTGGGGCTGCTGTCACCTTTGTTAAGGGTTCTTCAAGGGTAATAGACTGAACCGGAAGTGTTGCAGATTTTGTGCCTACCATTTCCCTGTTAGATGAAGTCGAACCACAGTTGTTGGCACTCGAAACGCAACCTGATGCATTATTGGTACCTGTGACACTAAATCCATCTCCAAATATTAACCCGGTAAATATTACACTACCAGTTCCGGTAAAATTAATCGTCTTTGCTGGATTATTATTTCCAGGTTGAGTGAGGGTATAAGTGGTCCCTGAAACCGGATTATTTACCTGCACACTAAAGGTTTTATCGGTACAAGTTGGAGCGAGCATAGATGCATCAGGAGCGGATGGCTGGTCAGTTACTGACACTGTTACATCTGAAGTCCTGCTTCCACAGGAAGGAGTAGCTGTGCTGGTTACAGTCAACCGAAGAGTGACATTCCCTGTGCCCCCGGTAACTTTTACAGTAGGTGAAAAGGTAGTACCGTTTGTAATAGCAACAGTCAGATTATTTGCATTGGTTTGGACAGACCATGACGGATTTCCATTTGATCCGCTACCAGACAGGCTAAAGGTATTGCCATTGACAGCATCATAGCATTGCGCTGCCGGTGCGGAACCAGCGGAGGCTGTTGGGTTTGCATTTACTGTTAATGAAATGGCATTCCCTGCGCTTTCGCAACCCGCCGCATTGGTAACGTAAATTGTTCCACTATATGTCCCGGCTGCAAGTGTGGACGGAATGGTAATGTTAAACGGACTGGCTGGCAAATTGGTATAGGCAATATCACTCAGGCCCGCTGTGTGGGCAGCAGCGTTCCAAACAATCCTATACTGAGTAGCGGATGCACTTGCATAGCTTATGGATGCCGACGTACTTCCAGCGCATACTGCGCCAATAGAGGGTGTTGTGATACTTGCCAGGGGATTTACAGTAATGGTAGTAGTAGCGGTACACCCACTGGCAGAGTAAGAGATAATATGGTCTCCAACCCCTGCGGCAGAAGGAGTAAACACTCCACTACTGCTAACACCATCCCCGCTAAATGTACCACCGGAAGGATCTGCTGTCAGCGTTACAGCCGCTGCATTCACACAGAATGGACCTGCCGGAGTAATTGATGATTGACCGAATTGGAAGTTTACGGGAATAGGTTTCATAAAATCCTTTAGCGCAGCAGTAGAAGAAGCGGCAGCTTTTGTCTTAACCCATAAGGTTTGGATATTTAATCCGGCGCACACATTTCCGCTATTAAGCTGGCTTATGAGATAGGTAATATTTATACCGGCTTCTACAAATGCATATTGAGCGTAGGTATTGGTGCCAAATGCACTGTAAAGTAAACCTGTTTCCGCCCCTGTTCTATTGGTTTCGGCAAAAGCATTTGCATCTAAATTGGCAATAGTTGCTAACTGGTAAGACCATGTGCTGCCACTAAGTTTCCATTGATAAATGTAAACCAAAGGCTTTGTACCGCCATTTGTATATTCCATAGAAATTATTATATCTCCCTGGGTTCTGCCACCTCCATTTGGTTTGCCACTTGCGGGAGTTCCGGTAAATGTGCCACCTGCATTTTGCGTAATGGTGCCTTGTAAAAATTCAAAATCAATATAACTTGTTCCGTTTGTAGATAAACGGTCTCCGCCAATAAAAGTCCATTGATTGTTGCTGGCATCACGGGCTACATGGTAAAGCGCATTGTTAATGTCGTTTTTATCAGGGGCAGTACTGGAAGTCCAACGCAAACTACTTACATAGTCATTGAATTTACTACCATTGGTAAAAATATCATCACTCCCTGAATTGTATGGGTCGGTTTTTTTTCCGGTTGTTAAAGCGTTAATGGCATTTGCAGATGCGTCGAAAACTGATCCACCCGTTCCGCCGGCACCTGGAAACCAGTCACCAATGTTAGCGGCAGGTGTATTGGCTTTTAAGCCTCCATCAATAGCAAAACCACCTGTTGGATTAGTTACCGGGGCCACCTGCCCGGATGTTATTTGACAACTAAGTAAAATAAATAACACAAAAACACTTTGCCTTATTTTTTTACCTGCTATAAAAAGCGCATTTCGTTTTCCTACCGTATTGTCAGATTTGTAAAAGTCTATAAGCTTTTTCATAATCGTAAATTAAAAGATGTAAAATAATTGATTGAATAGCAGTAGTTGTTTTCTGGTTTACAGAAGTGGGGGGAGAATTATCACGGCAAAGTATTGACCTGATAAAGTATCGGGTCTGATTTGCCAATAAAGAACCGTTTCCATGAAATGAAAGGCGAAGAGTTAGGTTTAAACCTGCTGTTTTCATTTTCCGGGTTTTTATAAATGCTTTTTCAAATCACATTTGTTCAAAAAAGAGAAATTATATTATTCCCGGTTTCGCATAGTTAAGTTCTGCCATGATTTAGCGAACTGATGATGTATCAGATTTTTTAAGCAGGGAATTTTAGATATTCAGCTTTGCAAAGGAGGAGATTTGGCACTATTCAATTGCTGTTATCCGTCTATGAAGGGTTGACACAGGCATTAGATTTTTGAACGTAATTCTAATGAGAAAAGAGGTGAAAGTATTTCCGGGTCATCAATGTTATAATTTGAATCAATAATAGATTCAATTTTATCAAACATTAATAATTTAAGAGGATGGCAAACGGATGGGATTTTAGGTTCTAAGAAGGATCAGGGATTATAAAGCCGTTTGTAGTTGCGCGAGATCTGACTAACAAATTTAGAATAAATTTTGAATAAACAAAATATTTCTTAAATACTTGTAAGAATTATTTTTAAAGATAGGCTTACTCACTTCATTTTGAAGCCTCTGCTTTTGCTACTGATGCCTCTCCACCTACCCTTCGCTCAACACCCAAATAAGAACTAAATACTTATTTTGTTGATGCAACATTTCTATTAAATAAAATGTCCATTAAAAAAAACTATATGAAAAATATTTTCATTTTCATTGGCTGCCTTCTAATGGTGAGTTCATGTAAAAAAGAAGCCGATTCATTGCTACCCTCTTACCCCGCAATAGACTCTGCTACCATTTTTCCAAACTACGTTAATTCTGATAACCAGCACGAATATTTTATACAAGGAACTTTTAACGGCAAAAAAATTTGCTTTTCGCCTGCTGGAGCAGTTGATACTTTTTTTAACGCTTACTATTTTAAGCCGTCAATACAACAGGATCAGTTAAACCTGATAAGATCGAGTGCGGAAGGCAGCGCAGAAATGCAAATATATATTGGCAGCTCAGCAATGCTTACAAGAGCCATCCCGTATTATCTTCCTCACCCCAATCTGGCCAAATGTGAGTTCACCCAATTTCAATTTTATGATAGCTGGCACCGGCATGGTACCGAAAATGATGCCTCGGACGATTATACTTACCAGGCCTCCACTAATACAGGAATGAAACTAACCGTTACCAGTTTTAAAGACAATATTATAGAAGGCACATTTGAAGGATTTTTGAAAACCAATACCGGTAAATTAATGAAAGTAAAGGATGGGTTATTTAAAATAAAGATTATCATCATGAGTTTCCCCGGCGAGGGCAACTAAAGCCGGATTCCCCCTGCCGCTGTTAGCGTCCCGGTCAACAGTCTGTAAAGAATAGGAATTTAATTTTGTCATTTTTTTCATGAGTCATAAGACATTGTTAGCGGGGACGCTAACAACAGCCCGGGACTTATATGCTTGTACAATTTTCAACTTGTAACCTAAAAACATTTCTTACTTTGTGAAATAACTAATTGCCTTTATGTCTTTAAGCTGGAATGAAATAAAAACACGCGCTGTAGCCTTTACAAATGAATGGAAAGATGAAGTGAGCGAAGACGCGGAAGC
>DATCWN010000018.1:0-5488 GCA_036566285.1 Hanamia sp. | reverse complement strand
TTCCTTTCCAGGAAGCCCGGTTTTTTTGTACCAAAAAAAATGATTATCACAATTTGTATTACATAATAGTGGCGTTAATAAGGATATCTTAACGCATAATCTAATCTATGAATCACAAATCCTTCAATGGCAAACCTGATTTCAATATGGTTCGGTTCAGTAGGTTTTTGATCTCCCATCCGTTTGCCGCAAAACAGAAATGGCATTTTCAAAACTTCACATTGGCACAGCTAAATTTTCACATTCTCACATCAGCTAATTACTTCCATTTATCCATATCTGCTCTCTCGTAATCTTGTTTATATTTTTCAGGAATACCTCCATCGAGCATACAACCCGGCTCCAGGCTTGGGTAAATGTCTTCCAGCGTACGTACCTCATTCATAAATACCCTGCGGTAAATATGGCTTCGCGTCAGTTCTTTATAATCATCAATACCCGCGGCTCCCATCAATTCTACAAACGCTTTCACCGTTTCTTCATGATAATTGGCTACCCTTATTTTTTTCTCGGCCACTACCAGGCCGGCTACCAATTGAGGGTTTTGTGTAGTGATACCGGTGGGGCAGGTGTTTTTATTACAAACCAACGCCTGAATACATCCCAACGCCATCATCATGGCACGTGCGCTATTGCAGATATCAGCGCCCAAAGCCATTGCCCTTACCAGGTGAAATCCACTTAATATTTTACCTGAGCCAATCAATTTAATATGATGACGGATGCCAAAGCCTACCAGCATGTTATGAACAAATGCCACCCCGTCCATGAACGGCGCGCCTACATAATTACTGAATTCCTGTGGCGCAGCGCCTGTGCCGCCTTCGCCGCCATCTACGGTTATAAAATCAGGATAGGTATCTAAAGCAATCATGGCTTTGCAAATACCAATAAATTCACTCTTATGGCCAATACATAATTTAAAACCAACTGGTTTCCCATCACAAGCCTCACGTACATTTTTAATGAAAAGCACCAGCTCTCTGGGGTTGCTGAAAGCTGAATGAAACGGTGGGGAATAAATTGTAGTATAAGGTTCCACATGCCTGATGGCTGCTATTTCCGGCGTGTTCTTTTTGGCGGGCAAAATACCACCATGACCTGGCTTGGCGCCCTGCGACAATTTTATTTCTATCATTTTCACTTCAGGTCTGGCGGCATTCTTTGCAAATATTTCAAAACTGAAATTTCCATTATTATCTCTTGCGCCGAAATAGCCCGTACCAATCTGCCATACCAGGTCTCCGCCCTGATTAAGATGATAAGGACTGATACCTCCTTCACCCGTGTTGTGGGCAAATCCCCCGATTTTGGCGCCTCCATTGAGGGCTTCCACTGCAGCAGAACTTAGGGAGCCAAAACTCATAGCGCTCACATTCAGCACGCTGGCGCTGTATGGATGCTTACAATCTTTATTCCCCACCAATACCCTGGGGTCATGATTCATTTTATTAAAATCTTTTGGAGAAATACTATGCGTCATCCATTCGTACCCTTCCTGATATACATCCATTTGAGTGCCGAAAGGCATGGTATCTAACTGCTTTTTTGCACGCTGGTAAATGGTGCTTCTGTCAATGCGGTTGATGGGTTTTCCGTCCGTATCGCTCTCTACAAAATATTGGTACAATTTAGGGCGCATGGCCTCCATAAGCCAGCGTAAACGCCCCACCACAGGAAAGTTACGCCAGAGCGTATGCTTTATTTGAAGCATATCTTTAATTCCAATGGTTATCAAAATAATCAGAACTAATAAAATCCACCAGAAGCCCTGCCACACAAACCATCCTAAAGCGCCAAAAACAAGTACGCAAGCGATACTTGCTATCAGAAAATTTCTTCTCATAAAACCTAATTTAAAAAATTGCTGCAAAGGTCGCAAGAATAAAAGTGCTTTCCAAAGAATAAGGAATCGCAGCCCAAAATCTTCCGTTAAAAGTAAACGGCTTAATGAATGATAGCTGCCGGCACTGTTGGCAAAGAGAAGCCTAACCATAACCAGTCCGGCCTGTGGTGCCGACCCTAACCCATAACCGGTTATTTTATTTTATTCAGAACCCTTTTCGGCAATTATCCTGGGTAGAGAAATTTTTAGCCAGGCAGAGAAATTTTCAGGATGCAACGCAGTTTCTTCCTGTAGATTCTGCAAGCTTATATACTTCCAATCCTTTACTTCTGCGGGATTGGGTTCAGGCAAATCCTCACTCTTTCCAAAGTAAACATGATCCAGTTCATGTTCTGTCAGTCCATTTCCGAATTGAGCTTTGTAAATAAATGAAAACTTAAATTCGGTATCGCATTGCATGCCCATTTCTTCCTTCAGCCTCCGGGTAATGGAATCCGTCATTTTCTCGCCGCTCCGCGGATGGCTGCAACAGGTATTGCTCCACAATCCCGGTGAGTGGTACTTTTCATCTGCTCTTTGCTGTAGTAACAATTCATTTTTAGAATTGAAAATAAATACGGAGAAGGCTCGGTGAAGCAACCCTCTTTGATGTACCGAAAGTTTGTCTAATGTGCCAATCTCATTGTCATTCTTATCTACAAGTATGAGTAAATCCTCTGTCATTTTAATTTTTGTTTTTCAATATTGGTAAGTTCTCCCGATTCATTTAAATAAGCAACCATAAAGTGTTTCAATGAGATATCGCTTAATTGAGAGATTGATTGTAAAAGAAATAATTTATCTGTTTGTATATCATTTTTGTAACCAAGAAAGAAAGGAATATTGGTTTGTACCCCAAACCTCAAAAATCTTAATTCAGGATTTTCTTTATCGGCTTCAATGGCTTTCTCCATCATTTTTTTTCCTTTATTAAAATAAGATAATTTGCTGAAAGGACTGAATACATATCTGGCCATCATCATCGTAGCGCCGGCTTTATAACCTGAAAGCAGGGGGCTATTTTTTTCATTGTAAGGCGCTAACAAATCAATCAAATCTTTACAGGAATGTTCCGTTGCAGCAGCCTTTTGATACATTAACCTCACCTCAGTAATTGATGGAGTGGCAGCGAAACAGGACATGCTGCAGGATACCAACATGATTAAAAATATTTTCTTCATACCCTTTTCATTTACAACGGTTCCTTATTTAAGCGGGAAAATACAAAATCTACGCGACGTTACATTTTGATTGTATAAAAATCACTTCTACTCGCCGGCTTTATTTAGCAACACAATATCCTGTTCACTTAAATTAATTTCCGGTGATTGCATCAGCTCTTTCAATTGTTCTTCTGTAGTGGCGCTGGCTATGGGCGCCGTTACCAGTGGATTCTGAATAAGCCATGCTAAGGAGATGGCGGGAGGTGAGCATTCATATTTTATAGAAAGTTCATGAAGGGTTTTTAAAATCCGCATTCCTTTTTCATCAAGGTATTTTTTCATTCCGCCGCCCCGCACGCTTTTAGTAAAATCGGATTCATCTTTATATTTCCCTGAAAGAAATCCACTTGCAAGCGAAGAATAAGTAATTACACCAAGATCATATTTTTTCACTACTTCCGCATTTCCTATTTCAAACTGCCTGTCGTAAAGATTGTATTTTGGTTGCAACACTTTGTATGCATAAAGTTTTTTTTCTTTACTGATATTCATGGCTTCATCAATCCGTGTTTTATAAAAATTAGACGCTCCAATGTACCTTACTTTTCCTTGTTTTATTAATTGGTCATAGGCTTCCAGTGTTTCCTGCTGTGGGGTTTTGGGATCGTCTTTGTGTGAGAAATAAAGATCAATATAATCGGTCTGTAATCTTTCTAAAGAAGTTTCCACTTCTTCCAAAATATATTTTTTTGATAGCCCTCTTTTTTCATCCGTTATTTCCCAACCTACTTTTGTAATAAGGATAATGTCTTTGCGCCTGCCTGATTTTTTAAACCAGTTTCCAATAATGGTTTCTGATTCGCCGCCTTTATTGCCGGGGGCCCAGGTGGAATAGGAATCCGCTGTGTCCACGCAATTAAACCCGTTATCAGCAAACATATCAAGTAAACGGAAAGAGTTTTTTTCATCTACTGTCCATCCAAATACATTGCCGCCAAACACCAATGGCGCGATTTCAAGGTCGGTGGTTCCTGCTTTCTTCTTCTTCATTTCATCTTAATTATATCTTAATAAACCGCTGAATAAATATTTATTATTTAACGGTATCCCTTCGAAAAAGGGAATAGATTTGTACCGTAAAAATATACCAATAAATTGGAACAATCCGGCACCAGCATAAATAAATTCATCAGCGAAACCGGTTTCTGTAGTAGGAGAGAAGCGGATAAATATATAGAAACGGGGCGCGTTACCATTAATGAAAAAGAAGCCAAAAAAGGGAACCGCGTTGAAGTTAATGATATCGTAAAAATTGATGGGGAATTTTTGCAGAGCAAGAAAAGCCCTGTTTATTTAGCGCTTCATAAACCTAAGGGAATTACCTGTACTACCGATTTAAAAGACAAAACTAATATTGTAAATTTTATAAAATATAAAAGCCGCATTTTTCCGGTGGGGCGGCTGGATAAGTTTTCTGAAGGCCTGATTTTTCTCACCAATGATGGTGACATTGTAAATAAAATACTTCGCGCGGGCAACGGCCATGAGAAGGAATACGTGGTAACGGTAGATAAAAATATCGATGTTGAGTTTATAAAAAAAATGAGCAGTGGAATTCCCATACTGGGAACCGTTACCAAAAAATGTTTTGTAAAACAGGAAGGTGAAAAACAATTCAGAATCATTCTTACTCAAGGGCTGAACAGGCAGATACGCCGGATGTGTGGCGCGCTAAATTATAAAGTAACTTCGCTGATACGGGTACGGATCATGAACATTACACTAAAAGGTTTGCCAAAAGGAAGATGGAGATATTTTTCACCCGAAGAAATTTCCGAAGTAAATGAGATGATTGGTAACAGTAGCAAAACGGCGACACGGATATGATGTGGGAGTGATACAGTGTATGATCTGTGAGGCCACCGTTTGATATTTGGTACAATGTTTTCAGCCAATCGGTAACTACACATCTCGTTTTGAAACACATCTACCCTAAAATCGGTAACATGAAATTATTAGATCAATATCTTTCGATTCGTAAATACACTGAAGAAATTTGCGCCCCATTGAAAACGGAAGATTATGTAGTGCAGCCTGTGGTAGACGTTAGCCCACCCAAATGGCACATTGGCCATACCACCTGGTTTTTTGAAACCTTTATTTTAAAAAGCTTCATGAACGATTATGTAGAATTTGATGCTAACTATAATTATGTTTTCAACAGTTATTATGAAACCGTTGGTGCACGGGTTATTCGTACCGACCGTGGAAATTTAAGCAGGCCTACTGTTGAAGAAATTTATAAATACCGGCGGCATGTCGATGAAGCGATGAAGCATTTTTTACAAAGCCCTATATCAAAAGAAATAGAAAAAATTTTAGTGCTTGGTTTTAATCATGAGCAGCAACACCAGGAACTTTTGATGACTGACATCAAATA
>DATCWN010000332.1:0-2457 GCA_036566285.1 Hanamia sp. | reverse complement strand
ATTATGTAGGCCTCTCCGTTTCCACTGCTTTATCAGAAAAAATTATTGTAGAAACAGAAGGTGAAGAGATATCAGGAGCAAGGATAGAGTAAAAGAGCTCTTTGTATTTCTCTTTAGGGTAGGGGCTGCTAAAAAACAATCCAGTGCCCTTTAAAACTTCCATTAGCATATTCCAATGTAGGTGCAGGAAATTTAAAAGAGTTTAAAACAAACAATAAGATTTTAATTCCCTTCCTGTTGGTTCTTATTTTGGTGAGGTCTATGTCCGGGGCAAGGTACCATTGTCGGTAACGTTTAATATCGGTACGATCAAAGATGATATTTCCGTTTTTATCAAGACCAATATTTTTGGTACCCCCAAACATTCCTTCAGCGCCGTAGCCCACAGAAATATTCAGCCAGCGGGGTAATTTTGTTTCAGGAAAAAACGAATGAATGTTGGCGCTTAGCCAATACGACTGGCCGTTGTAGTCTTTTATAAATCTTTCTATTTCGGTTTTCCCTGCAAGTTGGTCGGTTCTTGCATTCAAATCTGCTTCATCATAATTTTTTCTATGAAACGAGAATTTGATTTTTATTTTTTGCTCATCCCATGCCAGCTCCTGCGAAATAAAAATGGCGGAGCCTAACACGTTGGCTGTAAAGTCGCCGGGACTAAAGCCATATTCTGCAGAAAAGCCATCCAGGATTTCTATGATAGACTGATAGGCAACACCGCTTAATCCGCCAATCCATATTCTGTCTTTTTTATTGAGGCCGGCCCATCGCCACAATTCCATACCGGCATTGCTTTCTATATAGGCGCTATACACGTGGCCCACCTTATCCATTTGCTGCCATTGCGCATCATCATTAAAAAAATGAAAAGAAGACCTTGGATATTTGGAATACCAGATGGCATTTAAGCCAATAAGTGCGCCTCCGTAACCCGCGATGTTAGCGGCTGTAACCCATTTTACCCTTTTTTTGTTGTAAGGATATATGGCATGATGTGAAGCAGTATCCTTATAATTTTCTAATTTATTGAAAGTAATATCCGGTTTGAAAGTACCTTGCGAATACACCAATGATGAAAAAATAAAACAAAAAATAAAGAAGAAAAAAAAGATAATTATTTTCCTTTGGACTGAAAAATTCATTCCGCAAAAATACAAGGGATTGTTTATTGGTTTTTCAAATAAGCAAAAATGAATATCTTCAAATTGTAAAAAAAGTATCATGGATAAAAAAACAGAGAGCAAAATAAATGAATGGCTTACCGGTAACTATGATGAAGCCACCAAAGATGAAATCCGTCTTTTGCAAAAGGAAGATGCCACGCAATTGGAAGATGCATTTTACAGAGATTTGGAATTTGGCACCGGAGGCCTTCGTGGCATTATGGGTGTAGGCACTAACCGGATGAATAAATATACGGTGGGAATGGCTACACAGGGTTATGCCAATTATTTAAAAAAATGTTTTCCTGAAGTGAAAGTGGCTATAACGCATGATGTTCGTAATAACAGCCGTGACTTTGCTGAAATAGCGGCGAACATTTTTGCAGCAAATGGTATCAAAGTTTTTTTGTTTGAATCTATAAGACCCACACCGGAACTAAGCTTTGCCATTCGTACGTTGGATTGCCAGGGAGGATTGGTAATTACCGCATCGCACAATCCAAAAGAATATAATGGCTATAAGGCGTATTGGAATGATGGCGCCCAGTTGGTACCGCCTCATGATAAAAATGTAATTACCGAAGTGGAAGAAATAAAAAACCTAGAGGATGTAAAATGGAATGGTAATGAAGAAAATATTACGCTCATCGGAAAAGATTTGGACGATGCGTACATTAAAATGGTAAAGGAATTGAGTGTAAACCCTGATGCCTGCATCAAGCAGCATGACCTTAAAATTGTTTATACTCCCATACATGGCACAGGCATTATGCTAGTGCCTAAAGCGCTTGCTGCTTTTGGATTTGATAATGTTCATATCGTGGAAGAGCAGGCAACCCCGGATGGTAATTTCCCAACGGTCATTTATCCCAACCCGGAAGAAAAAGAAACTATGAATATCGGGTTGAAAAAAGCAGAAGCATTGAATGCTGATATTTTATTAGGAACAGACCCGGATGCCGATAGAGTGGGTGTTGGCGTTAAAGATAATCATGGCAAATGGGTTTTATTAAATGGAAACCAAACGGCTATGCTGGTATTTAATTACATCATTGAAGCAAGAAAAAATAAAGGCATTGCCAGGCCTGATGACATGGTAATAAAGACCATAGTTACCACCGATATGATTGATGCCATTGCTAAGAAAAATAATATCTCCTGTTATAATACGCTCACCGGTTTTAAATGGATTGCAGCTTTAATCAAAGAAAAAGAGGGGAAAGAAAATTATGTAGTGGGTGGTGAAGAAAGCTTTGGCCTCATGATAGGAGATAAGGTCCGCGATAAAGATTCCATT
>DATCWN010000288.1:0-3942 GCA_036566285.1 Hanamia sp. | reverse complement strand
CTACTTTAATATTTCTTTCGCGCACCTTTTTCGATAGCAGCAACATGGGCGTGGGGGCGGTTCTTAAAATAGGAAACTCCGCATGCCAAACCGTATTGGCAAATTGCTCTGCTATTTTTGCAGAGGTACATTTGAAAGCGGTATGATTGGTATTAAAGTATTTCGCCGCTTCTGACTGATAGCACGTTTCATCAAACACTTTATCCTTAAACCCGATTGAAAAAGTGTTTAGAATATCCGGGTTGATTTCGTGTATTAAAGCTGTAGTAACACTTGAGTCGAGTCCCCCGCTTAAATAAGCACCTACCGGAACATCGGCTCTCAATCTTATTTTCACAGCATCCTTTAAAAGACCATTAAATTCTTCGACAGTATCGGGTACGTTGGTAGAATTCCTATTTCCATTGGAAGAAAAATCAAGACTCCAATACTTCTCAATTTGAATTTTGGAAGAGCTTACCAGCATGTGATGGCCCGGTGGTAGTTCATAAATATTTTCGAAAGGGGTATCAGGCGAAATGGTGGTCCAGCAGGTAAAAACCTGGGCCAGGCTTTCAGGGCGTATCGCTTTTTTAATCTGATCTAGAGTAAACAATCCTTTTATTTCCGAGCAAAAAGCGAAAGCATTATTTTGCGCCCAGTAGAACAAAGGACGGATCCCTACCCGGTCGCGGGCAAGAAAGAATTCTTTCTTTTTCTTGTTCCAGATGCAAAAAGAGAATTGCCCATTGAAATGTTGAAGACATTTGGCTCCGTACATCGCATACATTTGTACCACTACCTCCGTGTCACTTTGTGTTTTGAGCCGGATGCCTTTTTTTTCAATATCGCGCCTTAATTCTTCGTAATTAAATATTTCGCCATTATAGACAATCCAATAATTTCCGGATTCATCACACATAGGTTGCTGGCCCGATGCAATATCTATAATGCTTAACCGCACACTTCCTATACTCATATTTCCCCCCAGGTAGATACCGCTTTCGTCGGGGCCTCTGTGACGAATTATAGAGAGCATCTTTCTAATACTCTGCTCCTGCGAAGGTTCTTCGGGAGAATGGTAATTATATATTCCCGCAATTCCGCACATGCTTAATTGAGCTTCCTTTGTACAAAGCCCGCGATGGCATTGATGGATTCAAAATTATCTTCCAATAGTTCTGAATCCTTTGCTTTTATGGCAAATGTTTCTTCGATGAAATTAATTAGCAGAATGAATCCCATGGAGTCAAAAATACCTTCCACGAAAATCAATGATTCATCTTTCACAAGTTCCGGAGAAGCGTAAGATGTTTCAATGATGTATTCCCTGATTTTATCTTTAATTACAGTTGTTGTCGTTTCCATGATTTTTAAATTCTTGTTTTGGTATTTTGGGTATGGATTATGGGGTAAGGACTTTTTGAAAAGGAACCTATACTTTTACAAAAATAATTAAGTATGGGATTCCTGTTGTATGGATGCTTGTTTTTTATTACTGTTTTTGTCGTTTATTATTCGGTTGGTAGCCCATACAAGGTTTATGTTCTATGCGCTTCAAGCATTGTTTTCATTGCTGCTTTTTCTTTAAACGTAGCCATATTTTCTTTAGCGTTTGCCCTGCTGAATTATTTCCTGGGCATGATGCTGGAACGGTATAGCAGCCTACAAGGTATTAAAACTAAATTATTCTGGGCATGCATTTTTCTGAACGTGGGGATTCTTGCATTTTTTAAGTATTTTAATTTTTTTTCCGGAAAAATGGATTCCTTGTTTTTTGACTCCGGCCTCTATTCTCAAATACCTTATTTAACGGTGATGATACCGGTTGGCATTTCGTATTATACCTTTCAGTCGCTTGGCTACCTCATCCGCATCAACCGTGGAAGCGAAAAAGCGGAACATAATTTTGGTGCATTCGCCACCTATTTATTGTTCTTTCCCAAATTTTTATCGGGACCTGTGGAGCGTTCCAATCATTTTTTGCCCCAGTTGAAAAAGCCACTAACATTTGACCGGAATAATTTAGATATTGGAGCAAGATTGTTTTTATGGGGATTGTTTAAGAAAATGGTAATCGCTGATAATCTATATGGCCCCGTGGCACAGGTTTACAGCGATGTGCATCAGTTTACCGGTATTCCTCTTGTCATCGTATTAATTGTGCAGACCATCTACATCTATTGCGATTTTTCAGGATACACGGATATGGCCTTAGGCGTGGCAAAGATGTTTGGCATTAATCTCATGGACAATTTCCACCGCCCTTTTCTCGCGAAAAATATTTCTGATTTTTGGAGAAGATGGCACATTTCCTTATCGTCCTGGTGCAACGATTTTATATACAATCCTTTCATTGTTAAATACAGAAGATATGGAAAGTTGGCGGTGATTGCTGGCATATTCCTTACTTTTTTTATCGTTGGAATATGGCATGGAGCCAACCTCACCTTTGTAATACTTGGCATTCTGCAGGGCGCGGCAATTGTTTATGAATTTTATACAAAACGGTCCAGGTTGAAATTTGCCGCGAGGTTTCCCAAGAGCGCCGTAAATACATTCAGCAGAATAATGGTCTTTATTTTTATGGCGGTTTCTATGGTTTTCTTCTTTTCCCGTTCAGTCGGGGATGCTTGGTATCTTCTTTCTCATTTATTCGCTGGTATCCGGTTTAATGCAAATGAGTTGGCTTTTATCGGCAGTAAGCCTGAATTTCTTTTTGCCCTGTTTTGTTTTGTAATACTTTTCATTATTGAAATACTAAATGAAAAAGGCAGAAATGTAATGTCTCTCTATTTGAAACAACCCACCTGGGTTCGCTGGGCCGGCTATTCGGCCTGCGTGCTGCTTATCTATCTTTTTAATTCAGGCATTGAAACCTTTTATTACATGAGGTTCTAACGATCCAGACAATTCCGGGCGGCTATTACTCTTATATTTCCCGATTCATCCCGAACGGATTCGATGTGACTGTACTTGTTCGTGTCTTCGTACAAACGCATTATAAATTCACCCTGTCCCATACCTACTTCAAATAGTAGCCATCCGGCATGGGCTAAAAATTTCGGAGCTTCCATGATTAGCTTTTGAATGATTTTAGTGCCAAACATGCCTCCGTCGAAGGCCAAAGCAGGTTCATGGTCCGAAATCTCCGGCTTCATTTTGGTAACCTTTGCACTGGATATGTAAGGAGGATTACAGACGATCAGGTCAATATTTTCGTAATGCGCTTCCTTCTCAAAAGTCGAAAACAAGTCTCCTGTTTCGGCCTTTATGCGCTGGTTAAGATTTAAAAATGAAATGTTATCCCTCGTAAGCGCCACGGCTTCCTCAGAAAGATCCGTGGCAAAGACCATTGCTTTAGGATTATAATAGGCAAGAGCCAATCCCAGGTTTCCCGCGCCGCAACAAATATCCATAACGCGAACTGTCTGTTTTTCCTGTGCCAAATGGTTAGAAATCTCAAGCGCTTTTTTCCCTAATATCTCTGTTTCTTTTCTCGGAATCAACGCTCTTTTATCGCATAATAATTCAATGCCCATAAAACTTTGCCGCCCAATGAGGTGTGCAAGAGGGACATTATCTAATCTTTGATCAATAAGTTGATGCAGAATATTTATTTGTTTTTCGGTCAACTCCGGCAGCGGGTGTTTGATGGCTTCTTCTGCGGAACGGGGATATCCTGATGCTGCCAGCCAACAAGCCCTCAAAGTTGAGTCGAGGGTTTCCTCCGGTTTGTCTTCAAGAAAATGAAGAGGCCCCTCTATCTCTTTTTTTATTTGGTTGAACAGTTCTTTGGTATTCATGCTTTCCAGGAACTTTCGATCATTTCCGAGTTATCCAAGGTCATTTCTATATCATCTAACATCATTTCCGTATCATCCAACATCATTTCCATATCATTTCAGGTCATTTCTATATCATCTGAGACCATTACGGTAGGAATCAACCCGTAAAAGCATA
>DATCWN010000119.1:0-5833 GCA_036566285.1 Hanamia sp. | reverse complement strand
AAAATCGCTCGGCTTTGGCATTCTGTTTTTAATCGGCTTACCTGTTGCATGCGTTGTATTATTCATCACGCTAATTGGCATACCTATAGGTTTGTTGCTGGTGCTCAGTTACATTTTACTCATTCTCCTTTCCTCGGTCATTACTTCCCTTGTGGCTGCCAATTGGATGAATAACCGAAATGAGTATCACTGGAATTTTTGGCACATAGCGTTTGCGGCCTTTGGGATTTTTATTGTATTGAAGTTATTGTATTCTGTCCCTTTAGTGGGTTGGGTGGTTATGATTTTGCTTGTAAGTATTTCTTATGGTGCCATTTTGCTGAATGTAAACTGGAAAGGTTATAAAACCCGGGCAATGACAGAGGCCAAAAAATAATTCGCGATATAGGCTGTACTAATCAATTTAAATTATTAGTAAATCTCTTATTTTCACTTCTTCTTCAGCTTCAGCTTTTCGGATATTTTCGATTCCTTTCAATATCGCATCCGGATTGAATGAAATGCTATCTATGCCTTCTTCCACCAAAAATTTGGCAAACTCCGGAAAATCGCTCGGCGCCTGCCCGCACAATCCAATTTTTGTTCCTGCCTTTTTAGCTTTGGCGATCATGGTGGCAATCATTTCTCTCGGCGCTTCATTCTGTTCGCTGAACAAATTGCTTACAATGGCGGAATCCCTGTCGATACCTAAAGTAAGTTGAGTGAGGTCATTAGAGCCAATGGAGAAACCATCAAAAATTGCCGCAAATTTCTCAGCCAGTATCACATTGCTGGGTATTTCTGCCATTACATAAATTTCAAGGTTATTAACGCCTTGTTCCAATCCAAATCTCTTCATTACGGCAATCACTTTATTCCCTTCATCAACCGTTCTGCAGAATGGAATCATTACTTTCACATTGGCCAATCCCATTTCCTCTCTCACTTTTCTGATGGCTTCGCATTCAAGCCGGAAACCTTCTTTGTACAAATCGTTATAATACCTGGAAGCCCCGCGAAAACCAAGCATCGGGTTTTCTTCCTTTGGCTCAAAGTCCTTTCCACCAATAAGGTTGGCGTATTCATTCGTTTTAAAATCGCTCATTCTCACAATGACGTCTTTAGGGTAAAAAGCCGCAGCAATTGTTGCAATTCCCTGTGAAAGCTGATCTACAAAATATTTTTCTTTGTCGGGATAATGATGCGTCAATTCCTCAATTTTTTGTTTGGCTGCCTCATCTTTCAGTTCATTGAATTTCACCAATGCCATCGGGTGAATTTGTACGGAATGGGTGATGATAAATTCAATACGCATCAGCCCAACTCCGTCGTTCGGGTAGAACGATAGTTCGAATGCCTTGTCAGGATCCCCTACAATCAGCATCACTTCAGTAGTTTCAGGTTTTTTTATGGATGAAAAATCAAGGTCTGTTACTTTAAAATTTAATTTTCCCCGGTAAACAAAACCTGTTTTTCCCTCGCTGCAGGAAACAGTGATCATTTCACCATCAATAATTTTATCAGTAGCATTGGAACAGCCTACGATTGCAGGGACACCTAATTCCCTTGCCACAATGGAAGCATGGCTGGTTCTTCCACCCTTATTGGTAATGATGGCCGAAGCTTTCTGCAGTATCGGATCCCAGTCGGGGCTGGTAGTATCGGTAACTATTATTTCACCGGCTTGTAATTTGTCCGCTTCATCGGGCGAATGAAGAATTCTTGCTACGCCGGTGGTTATTTTTGAACCGATTGCTTCGCCCTGCACCACAGCAATTCCTTTATCCAATAATTGATATTCTTTTACCAGCAAAGGATTTCTTTGCGAATGGACTGTTTCCGGCCTTGCCTGGATGATAAAAATCTCGTCCGTGATGCCGTCTTTCGCCCATTCGATATCCATTGGTTTCTGATAATGATTTTCTATGATCAAAGCCCAATTGGCAAGCTTCATAATTTCTTCATCGTTCAGCACAAAAAGTTCCTGCTTTTCCTTGGGTGTATCTATATTGATCACAGGTTCATTTTCATCATTGCTGTAAATCATGGTCTTTGTTTTTGCGCCTAACTTTTTTTGAATGATGGCATTTTTTCCCTGCAATAAAGTGGGTTTAAAAATAAAAAATTCATCAGGAGTTACAGTTCCCTGCACTATATTTTCACCCAAGCCCCATACGCCGCTCAGGTGTATTATATCCCGGAAACCTGATTCGGGCTCCAGCGTAAAACCCACGCCGGATGAAGCTTTATCCGAACGTACCATTTTTTGAACACCCACAGATAACGCTACTTTCTGATGCGCAAAACCGTTCTCCTCTCTGTATTTAATGGCTCTATCGGTATAAAGTGAAGCGAAGCATTTTTTTACTGCATTTAGCAGAGCTGTCTCGCCCTTGATATTTAGATAACTTTCATGTTGCCCCGCAAAACTCGCCTGTGGTAAATCTTCAGCAGTAGCGCTGCTTCTCACGGCCACTTCAAAATCATTTTCGCCGCATAATTTTTTATACGCTGCCACAATCGAGGATTGAAGATTTTGAGAAAGTTCGCCGGAAAGCATCATTTCCCTTGCTTTCGCGCCGATTTCATTAAGATTCTCATAATTGCTTCTATCCAATTGACGCATCAAATCGTCCAGTTTTGAATGCAATGAGTTTTGTGTAAGGAACTCTTCAAAGGCATAAGCAGTGGTAGCAAATCCATCAGGCACCGAAATTCCTTTTGAAGAAAGTTTTGAAAACATTTCGCCTAACGAAGAATTTTTACCGCCTACCTTAGCTATGTCTGCTATCCCGATTTCTTTGAATTTTTTTATGTAAGTGTTCATAATAATTAAATTAATGAGGTATTGGATGTATTGCTATAACTGGAACATGGCTGTGGAGAATCAATTGTTTTGAAACGCTTTTGTGAATTATTTTTTTCAGTAGCCCTTTGCTCTTTGGTAATGCAATCAATAAATCAATTTTATTTTTTTCTACAAAATTTATAATGCCTTCATCAACATTTTCATTATTAATAAAATGGTATTGAGGGTTAATAGATACCAGCATCTCCTGTAACATGCCGGATTCAAAAACCACACCCGGGCCGGGAGGTTCTTTTTTACCGGAATTGATTACATGCAGCTCCGCATGAAAATCATTTACTAATCTTTTTATTTCGTCAACTGGTGTTGAGTCTATTATTTTTTCAAAATCGCAGGCGAGACAGATTTTCTTTATTTGAGAAAAACCAGAACCCTGTGGTACAGTGATTAATGGCCACTTAAGGTGGTTCATAGCATAGATGGTATGGCCCCCATAAAATACGCGTTCTGCGGCTGTGGTACCCTGGCTGCCCATAACTACTGCATAAGGTTTTATCTTTTCACAGACTGCATTGAGTTCCTTAAAGAAAACACCGGCGCCAATTTCTGTCTTGATATTGAGTTTACCATTTGTTCTGGTTATTAATTGTGCCTGCAACTGGGACAATGATTTTTTAGCATCGTTCATCATTTCATACTCTGAGGCTGTTATGGGGACTTCAATATAGACAACCGGGATTTGATGTATGTACAACAGAAGTATATCCGCCTGAATGGATAGAGCCATATCTGCCGCATAATTAGTTGCATTAGAGGCTGCTTTTGAAAAATCGGTAGCTACAATTATAGTCTTCATAATGCTTTTTTAATAAATTAATAATCTTTGATCAGAGCTATCTGTCTGTATTCTTCTAAAAGGCCGTTTCGCCTCCGTATCCTGGGGAACACAATGTCCGGTTCTGTCATTACCTGATAATTCATAAAAGGACTGTTTAGTTAACAAAGCTAATTTCTCCCTCCTTCCATAACACTGACCTTCATCACCATAAAGTTTGATTATTCTCATTAGCCATCCGATTTCAGAATGCGCTTTCAGACCTCCAATATTAATGGCTTAAAGCTGTGAATAAACGTATGCCGCGTATTTGCTTGTAACCATATACCACTGCACGTGATTTAATGTAGTTTTGTAAAACTAATTTTCAAAAAAATTGAAACTTCCTGCATTACCTCCTTTCCGTAAGTGGTTTGTTTTTGCGCTGTTAAATTTGTTTGTTGTTTCTTTATTAGGAGTCTTCCTTAGATTCATTCAAATATTTTCTGTTCCGGAAATAAACTATGGATTTTTGCTTCATGCGCATTCTCATTTTGCTTTTGCCGGATGGGGTTTTTTAGCTTTATTCATAGCAATGGTACATTCCTTCATTCCGGCACAACTGGCATCAGGCAAGAGTTACAAAGCCATGTTCTGGCTCATGCAAATTGCGGCTTTCGGTATGTTGCTTAGTTTTCCATTCGAGGGTTACGCGGCGGTTTCTATTAGTTTTTCTACTTTATTTGTTGCAGTATCGTATTGGTTTTCATGGCGATTTTTTAAAGACTCCCGGATTGAAGAAAGGAATGCAGTCTCCATTCGGTTTGCCAGGATGGCGCTGGTGTTTTTAGTAATTTCATCAATAGGCCCGTTCTCTCTTGGTCCCATCATGGCCAATGGAGGAAGAGGTTCGCATCTTTATTTTAATGCCCTTTATTTTTATTTACATTTTCAATATAACGGCTGGTTTAGCCTCGGTGCATTTGCACTGTTGTTCAGATGGATAGAGCAGCACCATCTTATTTACTCCAAAAAATCAGCGCTTTTATTTTATCGTCTTATGGTGTGGTCATGTGTTCCTGCATTTTTGCTTTCTGTTTTATGGATACATCCGGCCTCATGGGTTTATCTTCTTGCCGGAATAGCGGGTTTGATACAAGTAATTGCATTAATCCCCTTTTGGAAAATTATAAGGCAATGTAATAATGTTATTGGTAAACATTTATCGAAAATTACAAGGACTTTATTGTTAATCAGTTGCATCTCTTTCACTCTGAAACTGATACTGCAATTGCTTTCCGCCATTCCTTTGATGGCGCAATGGGCCTTTGAAATCCGCAATTTAGTAATTGGATACTTGCATCTCGTACTACTTGCTTTTTTCACGCTGTTTTTGTTTGCCTATTTTATAGAAGAGAGATTCTTATCGGTAATACATCGCAATGTTCGTTGGGGTTTGGCCTGCTTTGTAACAGGCATTTTAATTACTGAACTTTTGATCTTTGGCCAAGGCACAGGCAATTTATTAAACACAGCTATCCCGGAATTCAAACTACTTTTAGCCACGGTTTCTATCTTATTACCATTGGGGTTGTTTATGATTCTTCTGCGACAATTGCGCAGGTAAAAAAATTAACTTCGAACTCCCAGCTTTTTTAATTTAACAAGCTGAAAAACAAGGTACAAAATCGTACTCCATACGCCGATAGCTATAGAATACGCCATTATCAATAACCAATAGGGTGTTTTGAAACGGGTTGTCCATAATGCCCGCTGACTAAAGAAGCTTTTATCCTCTTTTACTGCTACACCCCAGTTTACAGGTTTTTCAATTAAGAGATTGCCAAGTTCATCGTTATCTTCTACCGATGCGGCGAGTACAATATTTCCTTTCAGGTCGCCGGGTAAATTATCTCTCTTAAATTCAACGTTTGCCATCCCTGTGGAATCAGTAGTGTAGGTAGCTTCGTCCCCTGCGGATAAAATACTTTTATCCATACGCACCACTCCTATTTTCATTTCCACATCAGCAGCGGGCACCCATGTTTCATTTTCCAATTTCATTACAGAGGCGGTTATATTTCTTACCCCACCTTCATTGGTGGTATCAATGGTGATTTTTGATTTGGTAATGGTAAATTCCGTTGTGGTTTCTTCCTCTTTGCTCGTGCCTTCTGCCACTACAACAAATGTATGCGTGGAAGCGCTATCCCACAGTGATTTAAGACGGA
>DATCWN010000096.1:0-4031 GCA_036566285.1 Hanamia sp. | reverse complement strand
GCATGATACACTTCTTCGGGTACGTTTTTGTAATCGTATATCGTGCCGGAAACAAAAATTATTCTTAGCGTGGAAGTGTCAGCATCATAGCTCATATTGGCGACAACAGATGAAGGCATAATATTTTTATAACTCATTTTACGGGTTATAAAATCATGCCATTTTTTTGGGAAAAGCAAGAAGGTTTTATTGCCGGAGTCCGCCTAGGTTAAAGATACAAACGTAAGCACTTATAGTCAATTAAAATTAATAATACCGTAATAGTTTTCTTTTGTTTATTTTCATATTTTATAAATTCCAAGCTACCTCTTATGCGCATTTTCATGTTTTCTTCTCTGTTGTTTTTTTATACAACAGCCAACTCTCAGGTAAAAAAAATTCCAGCTGAAACCGTCATTCAAAATGTTACTATATTTTCTTCAGGAGCAAGAGTGGAGCGAATGACCTCTGTTTCTATTTTACCCGGGCGGTCCGAAATCAGCTTTGCCGGTTTAAGCAATCAATTGGATCAGCAAAGTGTACAGTTGAAAGCTGATGCGAATATTACTTTACTTTCTGTACAATCTACAAAAGATTTTTTGAGTGAGCGCAAAATTGAGCAGGAAGAAAAGAATTTCATTGAGCGTGGTAATTCCTTAAAAGATAAAATTGATCTGGATAAAAGTTTGTTGAATGTTTATAAAAATGAAGAAGCCATGCTCATAAAAAACGAAGCAATTGGTGGCCAGGCCGGAGTAAAAACAGCTGAATTAAAAGATGCGTTAGACCTTCACAGGCAGAGGCTTACAGAAGTTTATCAGAAACAATTAGAAATACAAAAGCGTATTACAATGGAGCAGCAGGAATTAGACAAGTTCAACTCACAGTTGCAGGAGATCAGCAAAAAAAGAGATAGCATTAATTATATAGTAACTGCGCTTATAGAAAGTAAAGAAACAAAAAATGTAAAGTTTCAATTGTTGTATAATATCAAAGATGCAGGCTGGTATCCAACGTATGATGTACGAGTAAATGATGTAACGGAGCCATTGAGCGTTTTAATGAATGCCAACGTATTTCAGAGAAGTGGTGAAACATGGAAGAATATTTCTTTATTATTAAGCACTGGCAATCCTAATGATAATGCCACTCCATCACCATTGCAACCATGGATGCTTAACTTTTATGATCCGTCAGCTTTCTCGGGCAATCAAGTGCTACAGGGAGCAGCTACTGGCCGGGTTACCGATGAGAAAGGAGAACCGGTTGTTGGAGCTACCGTTATGATTAAAGAAACAAGAGTGGGCACTACTACCGATGGTAATGGCTTTTTCAAACTTCAGAATTTTCCTAACAAGAGTAGTATTGTTGTTAGTATGATAGGTTTTGAATCGAAGGAAATTGCCCTTAAATCCGGGTATCTTACAATCGCGCTTCAACAAAATACCGCTGCGTTAAACGAAGTCGTAGTGGTTGGGTATGGAGCTTTAAAAGGCAAAGCAGCGGGTGTGCAAATTTCTAATAATGAATCTTTGAAAGAACAAAAAAGATCTATACAAACGGTATCAGTTGCCACACAATACCAGCCTACAACCACTCTTTATAAAATAGAGGATAAATACACATTGGAAACGGATGGCAAAACGACCACCATTGGCATTAAACAATTTGATGTACCAGCATTGTACGATTATTTTACCGCACCTAAAATTGACCCATCCGCTTTTCTTACTGCGAAAATTGTTAACTGGCAGGATTACGATCTGCAATCCGGTGAAGCCAGTTTATATTTTGAAGGAACTTACCTGGGTAAAACATACATTGATCTAACTTCGGCAGCCGACACACTATCTTTATCTCTTGGCAAAGACAATGGTATTAAAGTATCCCGCAAACTCATAAAAGAATTCAGCGCCAAACGCTTTATTGGCAGCAACAGAACCGATACAAGGCAATATGAAATAAGTTTAAGAAATACAAAACGCGTCGCTGTAAATATTTCAACAAGCGATCAGTTTCCTGTCTCAACAACCAAAGAAATAAGCGTGGATGATTTAAGCGCGCCGGATGCACAGGTTGATAAAGAAACAGGTATTGCCACATGGACGACAACACTTCAACCGGGCCAGGAAAAAAAATTAGCCATAAGCTACAGTGTTAAGTATCCTAAAGATAAAAAGGTGATATTGGAATAAACTTCCAGGCAATTTAGTCAAGAAATGCCGATAAATCGCTGATCTCCGTCTATCTTTTGGTATCGGCGATAATTGAAGTTAGACAGAGTGAAGAAGCATTTTAATCTTTGGAATAAAAATAATACACCCAACAATAAATGAAATAATTGCGGAAAGCAAAACAGCCCCGGCGGATAGGTCTTTAATTTTTTTGATAGCCGGATTTATAGAAGGACAAACAAAATCGCATAGCTTTTCTATCGCCGAATTCATAATTTCAAAACTTAAAACCATTGCGATGCAGATTAAAATTGCGATCCATTGGGCTGCACTTATTGAAAAGAAAATGCCCGCAATAATTACCAATAATGCGACGATACATTGTATCTGGAAATTTTTTTCATGACGAATAGCGTCTCTTAAACCATTGAGTGCAAATAAAAAAGATTTTAAAAATCTCATGGTAAAAGAATTATAATTCAGTAACAATTCTGTTGATGATGTGGCAAGCTTCTTCAATTTCTTCCTTGCTGATAGTAAGTGGTGGCACCATTCTCAGACATTCCGAAGCGAATAAAAACCAATCCGTAAAGACTCCATTTTCTATTAAGGTGTCAATTACTTTTTTATTTTCTTCAAAGTTTTCAAACTCCAATGCGAACATTAATCCACGGCTCCGGATGTTTTTAATTTTAGAAGAATGAAGATTTTTTAGAAATAATTGTTCCTTTTCAAAAACGCTTTCTACAATTTTTTCTTCCAATAAAAATTCCATTGCCGCCCTTCCCGCGGCACAGCAAACGGGATGGCCCCCGAAAGTATTGATGTGGCCAAGCACAGGATTGTTGGTAAAAGAATTCATTATTTTTTTATCAGCGATAAAGGCGCCAAGAGGCATGCCGCCACCAAGCGCTTTACCCAGCAACAATATATCGGGTATAATGTCGAATTGTTCAAATGCCCATAAAGTTCCGTTGCGCCCAAAGCCGCATTGAATTTCATCCAATACTAACAGAGTTCCTGTTTCAGTGCATTTTTTTCTCAGTGCCTGTATCCAATTCATTTCAGGAACGATTACCCCGGCTTCTGCCTGTATGGTTTCTGCAATGACACAGGCGGTTTGCGTGGTTATTAAATCAAGGTCTTCAAAAGAGTTATAATTGAAATGAAAAATATCCGGCAATAAAGGGCGAAAAGCATTACGCCAGTATTCATCTCCAAGGATACTTAACGAACCTTGTGTACTTCCATGATAGGAATTTTTGAACGCGGCAATTTGTGTTCTTCCTGTAAAACGCTTCGCCAGTTTCATGGCGCCTTCCGTGGCTTCGGTGCCTGAAGCCGTGAAGAAAACTGAATTGAGAGTTGGCGGTAAATGATCGGTTAATAATTTTGCGTAGGCAGTTTGAGGAGACAAAACCAATTCGCCATTTACCATTACGTGCATAAAATCTTCCGCCTGTTTTTTAATGGCATCAATCACTTTTTTATTTCCGTGGCCGATGTTACAAACACTAACGCCGCCGATGAGGTCAATGTATTCTTTGCCATTTACATCATATAATTTACTCCCTCTGGCTCTTACAATTTCCAAAGCAAGAGGATCGGGCGACGTTTGCCCAATGTGGTTTAAAAATATTTGGCGGTTGGTCATTTTTTTACACTAATTACACTAATTACACAAATCGCTTTGTCCTCAACTTCCTTATTCCTTATTTCTCATTCTTTATTTCTCATTTCTCATTTCTTCCCTTTCTCTCTCAAAACTTTTTCATACAACAGTTCATATTCGGGTACAATATTATCAATATCAAACTTCTGAGCCTGGGCATGTGCATTTTTTTTCATGGCTTCAAAGCCAGATCCATCGGAAAGTAC
>DATCWN010000069.1:0-15320 GCA_036566285.1 Hanamia sp. | reverse complement strand
TGGAAGGATAATTATTATTCAGGTTTACCCTTTGCACATCCAGGTTCAGCCTCATTAAGTCCCAGTAGCGGTCGCCTTCAAAGGCTAATTCTTTGCGCCTTTCCAAAATAATGTCATCAATAAGCGCCTGCCCGGTGGAGGAGTAGCCTGCAAAAGAAGGGTCTCTTTTTTGGGCCACTTCATTTAGCCGCAGGCGGGCGGTAACTTCATCGCTGGTTCTGGCAGAGGCCTCAGCAAGAATAAGTAACACGTCGGCATACCTTATTATTTTATCATCATCTTTATCGGCAGCGTTGGAGGAATTGGGATATTTTAAAACAATATTAATAGGCTGCCCCGATTTGTCGCCCGGCTCCAGTAATTGTTTTCTTACGTCGGTGGCGCTGTATAAATTATAAAGGGCATCTACGGCAAACACATCGCCATAGCCGGCGGGATCGTAAAAATAGGCAAGGCTATTGTTGCCATTATTATCAATGCCATCATTAGATACTTCAAATATAGTTTCCAACTTATTACTTACGGGTGTGGGATTGGCCCAATACGCAACATAATCACTTGCAGGCGCAAGGTTGTATCCGCCATTGTCCACCACATCCTGTGCTGCAGTTTTAGCGTTTGCCCAATCGCCTTTTGTAAGCGATACTTTCGCTGCCAATGCTCTCGCCACATATTTGGTAACGTAAGAAGAGTTTTTGGTGGTATTGGTCATCAGGCCAAAGGCCTCGTCCAGGTCTTTTTCTATCTGCGTATATACTTCTGATACTTTGCTTCGCGCAGGCTTGAGGGTGGGGTCGTAGGTTAACACCAGGGGAACACCATCGGCATTAGGATCTAATGTAAAGGGTTTTGCATATAGTCTTACCAGGTTAAAATAAATCAAAGCCCTCAGCGTCATGGCTTCGCCTTTTAACTGTGAAGAGGTTTCCGTAACCGGTATGTCGGCATCTATAATATTGTTTACTGCTAAAATGGTGCTGTAGCCTGCCGTCCAGGTATCCTGTGCCCAGTTATTGGTGTTCAGGTAACTATAATTAAATATATCCGTATAGCGGTTGGAGTTATCAATAACGATGGCTACATTATCAGCCATCAGGTCTCCAATCAGGGGTAAGGTTCTGTCGAAAAGATTGGATTGATCATTGTTCACATCCAGCCGGTGATCGGTATGTAAACTATAGTAGGCGCCGTTTAAAGCCGTTTGCATCTCCTGCTCATCTGTGATGGCTATTCCGGTGGTTACCTGGTCGTAAGGCGCCAGGTCCAGGAAAGATTTTTTGCAGGAAAATAAAATTATCAGGGCAGATAATGTTATTATAATTGATTTGATTTTCATTGTATTCATTTTTTTAAATGCAGGAAGTTAGAAACCTATTTTAGTGCCCACGCTGATGGTGCGCTGAATAAATACCTGGAAGTCATTGGTGCCATTGAAGCCCTGCTCCGGATCGAAAGTGAGGTTTTTGTCGTAAGTCTTTGTCCAAAGATTAGTGCCTTTTACATAAAAGCTTACATTATCCAGTTTAATTTTTTCCAATAAAGATTTAGGAAACTGGTAAGCAAGGGTAAGGTCTCTCAATCTTATAAAATCACCTTTATAATACCAGCGTGACGATTCAGCGTTGGAATTGTTGCTGTTGCCATAAATGTAAATGGGCTGATCGGTAATGTCTCCGGGATTTTGCCATCTCCTTAATTGTTTTTGATTTTTATTGAGCGAAGGAAAAGAACCGTCGCTTGTAAGAATGAAGCCCCAGCTATCATATACGAGGGTGCCGTATTGATAATTAAACTGGGCATCCAGGCTGATTCCTTTATAATTTAAGGAAGTGCCAAAGCTGCCAAATCCTTTTGGCGCTGCGTGCCCGATGATATCCTGGAAGGAGGGAACCTCGTTGGTGGTAGTTTTGCGGGTGGCATCTGTGTACCATAACGGATCGCCATTGTCCGGATCCACGCCTGCCCAAAGCACCGTGTATATGGAGGATACATCATAGCCTACCCGTCGGATTTGATTGGAAACTATTATGTCCGCATTGTTATTGGGCAATGAAGTAATCTTGTTTTTATTAAGAGAAATATTAAAGCTCAGGTCCCACGAAAAATCCCTTGTGCGCACCGGAGTTCCGTTCAGAGATATTTCCCATCCTTTATTTTGCATGGTACCGGTGTTGCTCTTGCGTGAAATAAACCCGGAAGTAAGCGATAGGGGAACATCAAAAAGCAGGTTTTTGCTATTACGCTCATACCAGTCAACGGTTCCACCCAGCCGGTTATCGAATAATCCGAAGTCCAGGCCTATGTCCACCTGGCGGTTAGATTCCCATGTAAGGTCGGGATTTCCGGTATTATTCGGGAAGCTACCTGACTGTAAATTATAATCGGTTCCAAATGCATAAGTTCCGCGCCAGTCATAAGGAGCTACTCCGCGGTTATCTCCTGTGAGGCCATACGATGCGCGTAACTTTATAATGCTAATCATAGGTATTTTGGTTAAAAAAGCTTCGCGATCTATATTCCACGCAGCGCCCACAGACCAGTAATCGCCATACCTGTTGTTGGGCCCAAAGCGTGAGGAGCCGTCGTTTCTGTAGCTGCCACTTAAAGAATATTTGGTTTTGTAATTGAATTGCAAAATAGAAAACACGGCAACCTGTGAAAAGTCTGTCCGCTCGGCACTCGCGGCAGTAGGCGTGCTGGGTACCGGTAAAGTAAGAAGTGTGGTAAAGGGCACTCCAGTTCCGGTGGCGGTAGTATTGTATTGTTTCGATTTTTGTGCCTCATAACCCAGCTTTACATCCATACCCAGGTCTTTGTTTTCTAAAAAATCATAATGATAATCCAGCAGGTTCGTCCAGACATAATTGGTAAGCCTGGTGGTTAGGTTATATACATTTCCGCTGGTGGTGCGGGCATCTCCAAAGAAGGGATTGTAATATTGTTCCTCCTCAATATTGATATAATCTATTCCAAACTTGGTAGTAAAATCGAGGCCGGGAAGAATATGGTACCTGCCGCTTATGGTGGAGATGGTTTTAATATTCCTATACAAGCCCCTGTCGTATTGAACAATAGCCAGTGGATTGTAAACCTGGTTAAAATCAGAGCGGCTGATGTTTACTTTGCCATTAGAATCGTAAGGGTTTTGAGTAGGCCGCAGGAACGAGGCTGCCAAAACCGGGTTGCGGAAAGCGCCTCCCTGCGTAGGTGAATTTTGATTGGAATAAGAGCCGATTATGCTTAAGTCAATGCTAAATCTTTCAGAAGCTTTGTGGCTAAGGTTTACATTACCCGAATATCTTTGAAAATCAGATCCGATAACGGGCGACTGTTGTTTGTTGTACCCGATGGATGTATAAAAGGTAGTTTTCTGATCGCCGCCTGCAGCGGAAAAATTTAAGTTGCTAAAATCGGCCTGCCTCGTTACAAGGTCGCGCCAGTTCACGTCAACATTTGAATTGGCGCCCAACAAATTCAGGATGCCATCCATTTGTGCCTGGCCAAAGCCCGCATTTACAAGTCCTTCTCTCGACAAATCTAAATACTGGCTGCTGTTAAGTGGTTTGGATATATCATTTTCAAAAGCCACATCCGAAAAGCCCTGCTCAGCATCAATGCGTATTCTTGTCTTGCCGGATTTGCCCTTTTTAGTGGTGATTAATATTACGCCCGCCGCCGCCCTGGAGCCATAAATGGCTGCAGCGGAGGCATCTTTTAAGACTGTAACGCTTTCAATATCATTGGGGTTAATGCCTGCCAAAGCGTTGGAGGTATTGGTATTCCTGGAAAAATCACCACTGTTAATAGGTACGCCATCCACTACAAATAAAGGATCGTTAACGCCGGTGATGGAGCTAACGCCCCGGATGCGTATGGTTTGGGCACCGCCCGGCTGCCCATTGGGCGACACTGATTGTAGCCCCGGTACTTTACCTTGCAACATCTGGTCAACGGAAGTAAAAGGCCTGTTCTCTAATTCAGTGCTGGTTACCGTAGAAACTGCGCCGGTTACTTTTCTTTTTACCTGCGAGCCATACGCCACCACTACTACGGTTTCCAGCTTTTTTTCTGCCTGGTCCAAAACAATATCCAGGTTATCGCTATTGCCAATTGCCACTTCCTGGTCGCCAAACCCCACTGAGGAAATTACTACAGTAGTAGCTTCCTGGGGAACATCGAGAACAAAAGTGCCATCAGGCTGGGTGGATACGCCCTGCGCGCTCCCCTTTACCGTTACCGAAACATTGGCAACCGGCAGGCCGGTTCTGTCTGTTACCTTTCCGCGGATAGCCCGGTTTTGCGCAAAGGAGAAGAATGCCGTAATTAAAAATGAAAATAACAAGGTAGCTTTTTTCATTGCCTGAAGTTTTAGTGTAAGGAATATATCCTTGAGGCAAAATTTTTTTTAATTATGTTTCATTAGAAAGCGCAGTAATTCCCGAAGCATGAATTTTTATGAATGAAGCATGATAGTTTGGTCTGAAACCGGGTTTTTATTTTCGCTGGAACATTTGAAAACTTCAGGCTGAACTGTATTGATTTTTTTATAAGAAAAATGTAATTCAGTTGTATAAGTGTATGTTGGCATTGCTTTTGATTAATTACATAATGACAAACAAATTTTAAAATTTAATTTTCTCATAAGCAGTTAGTTTTGGTAAAGCGGCCTTTGTTTCTACAGAGGCCTTTCTTTTGGATATATAAGAAACCTGTTCTTTTTAAATTCAATAGTTTTTATGCCTTAATACTTGAACTTCCATTATGGCCTGTTAATTGTCTTTTATAATTTCAATAGAATGAAAAAGGCTGTCTCAAAATTTTCGTTTTGAGACAGCCTCAGATAATGTTTTAAAAGCGCCTGTAAACAAATGCGCTTTTATTTTTTATAATATTTTATTCTTATTCAGCAGCAAAGCTTCTATTGCCTGCAACCAGGTTGGCAAAGAAGATGCTGTTTAAAAATATCCGGTCTGTGCCGAGCCAGTAACTTCTGTAAACCGGATCATCGGCAAATAATACTACCTGGCCACCACCGGTGGGGCTTACTATTATTGCGGCGCTGTTGCTGATCTTAGCAAGATTTTGTTTGGAAGTATAGCCATTTATAAAAGGCTTTTCCGCGTACTTCGCAACAGTTGAATATTTATTGGTACTGGGGTGCAAAAAGGTAGTGCCGTTTTTATTGATGAATAATTTCCGGCTGCTCAAGCCAAAGCCTACGGGATGGGTAATATCAATGTCTGCCAAAAATATGGCTCCGTTAATTCGTTTGGCGCCTTCCACATCCTGCTGGTTGATATAATCAATTCTTGCTACAGGCGCTTCCTTACTTCCTTCGTCTGAGTCCAGTAGCTTTTCTTTCACCAGGTCATTTTGAATGGCCCAGGCAGTAGCATTTTGAAAAGTGATGAGCGTGCCGCCTTCGTTTACCCAGGATTTAATTTTAGCAATAACCGTTTTATCCCAATCACTATAATTGCCACCCGGCAATACCAGCGTATTATACCTGTTTAAAGAAGCGCGTCCGAAATTTTGTAAATCTATTTTTACCAACGGCAGTCCCAACTGCTGATTCAGTAAAAACCATACCTGGCCGGCCTCGCTGCTGGTAACGCCCTGGCCAAATGCCATTGCTACTTCCGGCTTACGAACGGCTTTGATATTGCTGCTGCCCAGATCAATACCTTCAGCACTGAAGCCCGTCGATACGGAAACAAAAGTGAGGTTACTTTCTTTCGCTATTTCTTTTATGATGCCATACAGCAAATCAGCAGAGACAGTTTGCCCGGCAACGGGAATTACCAAAGTACCATAGCTATACGATTTTTTACCTTCGGATGTGGTAGCGGCAAAGGGCTTAAACGCTGTTTTGACCAATATACCCTTGTTCAGCAAGTGATACAGCGCTTTTGATGCATTATAATCCGTGTAGCTTAGGAGATAGGCATAGGAAGACTTGCCGCCCTGTACATCGCCTTTTGGTAAATTCACCACAGTAACTTCATTGCCTTTTGCGAAATTATTGGAAGTAATTTTTGCATACTGCAATCCATAAGCCTGTATGATGCTCCAGCCCGTATTGTCGTAGTAGATGCTGTCTTTAAGAATGTTTTCTTCAAAAAGAGAATGAACTATTAAAAAGTTGGGTTGGGCAGAAGGGACAATGTAGGATTTGTTCTTTTCAAATGATTTTCCGTCCACAGTGGTATTGGCTGGTACCTCGTAAACTGCCACATGATGCTCAAGCAGCAGATCAAGGAATTTCTGTGTAAGATTCTCATCCCTGCTATCACCGAAAACATATGCTTTTGCGGGATTGTTTTTTCCCAGCTCGAGGCCGTATTTAAAAAGGTCTTTCTGTATTTTGAAGAGATTGGTCTTTTCTGCAACAGATGCTTTTATGGTAGAAAAACTAGTGGCAAGGTGATTGCGTATGGTAGATGAAAAAGTAAGAGGTCCATTTGTAGTCTCGATTACGAGTCCCCCACTTCTGGCTTGTTCAAAGGTAGCGGCAATGCTTCCAAAAAATTTGGGATAGGTGGAGCCGTAGATAGGAGAAAGATTGTCGTAGTTTTCTTTGGTAAAATATAAAGAACCGATTTCATCCAAAGCTTTTGCGTGGTATTTGGCAAATACAACATTTTCTTCGTACAAAAATTGTGGTATAATAGGATTCTCATGGCGCTTGGGTGTAGGCTCAAAATAATAAGTGGCATTGGAGCCTTGCTCATGAAAATCTATTTGCACATTGGGGTACCATTTATGAAAAAAGTCCACTCGATTCCGGGTTTCAACGTACGCCAGATTTAGCCAGTCCCTGTTTAAATTAGCAAAATAATGATTGGTTCTTCCGCCGGGCCATGCTTCCTGGTGTTCTTTATCCTGCGGATCGGCAACGGGCGGAAATGATTTATAACTATTGTACCAGTTGGCGGCTCTGTCTCTTCCGTCGGGATTCAGAGAAGGATCAATAAATATTACTGCCTCTTTCAACCATTTTTTGGTTTCCTCATCCTGGCTGGCTGCAAGGTAGTAGCCGGTTAATAAACTTACCTCGCCGCTGGAACTTTCATTTCCGTGTACGCTGTAACCCAGCAGTACGACCACGGGTTCATTGCTGCTTATGACGGGTTTTGACGGATCTACCAATGTGATATGTTCTTTCCTGATTTCTTCCAACCGGCCATAGTTGGCAGGGTCTGTAAAAGTTACTATGACCTGCTCTCTTTCTTCATAAGTTTTACCAATGGATTGCACATGCACCCGGTTGCTTACCGCAGCCAGTTGTCTGAAATACGCTACAATCTGATCGTGCCTGGTATAGTGCGTGCCAATGCCATAACCCAAAAATTGCTCCGGAGTGGGAATAGCAGCATCCAGCTTGGTGGCATGAGGAAAATAATAACTGCTTTGTGCCGTTGCATGCTGCGTAAATGCTATTACCGCTATTATAAGCAGGCGGGTTATTTTCTGAATTACTTTCATTTTTCTTTTTTAATTTTTAATGATGAGATTATTTAAGGATGGTATATTTTTATTTATTTTGGATTGTTTAATAACCGGGGTTCTGAATAACATCCGGGTCAGATAACACATCTGATAAAGGAATAGGAAACAGCCAGTAGTTTTGATTGGTTATACCCAATACTTCCCCAGCTCTGCGGGTTCTCACAAGGTCGAACCAACGATGAGCTTCAAAGGCAAACTCAATGCTATTCTCGTCTTCGATTGCCTTCAAAATATCAACCTTTGATAGGCTGGAAAAATCAGGCACGCCAGCGCGTGAGCGTATTACATTCAAGTCTTCGAGCGCGCCGGTGTAATCATCCAGTTGGGCCCTTGCTTCAGCGCGTATTAAATACATTTCTGCCAAACGGATCACATAAGAGGGATCCGTACTGCTGGAAGTAGTATTGTATAAAACGCCGTAGCTGTCAGGACTGGTGCCTGCAATCAAAGCCTTTCTGCCGCCACCAATAGACGGGTCGGTTACTTTGCTGACGAATGTTGCAGATGGCTTTAGGGTAAATTGCCCTCCTGCCGAACTTGGGTACCAGAGATTCCAAAAACTGTTTTTGTCATTAGGGGAAAAGGTTAATTCAAATATAGATTCTGTGCTGAGAAAAGGCGCCGTAAAAAAGCCAGCATACGCCGGGGTCAGTCGGTACTTCGTATTTAGAATAACCTGTGTGGCATATTTTTCTGCAGAGGCCCACTCCCCGCGGTACAGGTGCAGCCTTGCCCTTAATGCCCTTGCTGTACTTTTTTGCGCCCTGTTTCTTGTAGTGGCGTCATCCGGCAACAGAGTTTCAGCTTGTATTAAATCCGCCAATACCTGGTCGTATACCTGAGATAAAGTACTCCGTTTAATTCCCTTGGCTGAAGACAAATCGGTAGTTGGCTGCAACTGTAATTGTACACCGCCCCATCCCCTACCCAAATCAAAATAGCCCAGCGCCCTGATGAAATACGCTTCGCCGAGAATTTTGTTTTTTTCAGCTTCGGATAATAAAGGATCATTAAGGCCGGGCACATAGGCTATCACGCTGTTGACCGTGTTGATGGTTTTATAGATGCCCTGGTAAGTGGCCACCGTGGTTACATTATCAGCCGGTATAGCATTTTGATCCAACTGAAGGTACTGGCTGAGTGTACCGTTGAATACCACGTTATCCGCGGGCATGGTACCCAGTGTGGGATAGTTACCGGCATAATAGCCCTGCACCCCATCGTATGCGCCAATGATGGCCGCTCTTGCAGTACTCACATCCACAATAGCGTTCTGAGAGGCCAGTGCGTCGTCAGGAATTTCTTCAAGATATTTCTTGCACGATGTAAAGAAAAGCAGGGGAGCCAGTATTAATAAGGAAGTTAATTTTATTGGTTTCATTGTATGAGAATTTATTTAATTAAAATGTTATGTTGATACCTAACTGAAATGTTTTAGGTTGTGGCACTGTTGCCCAATCGTAGCCTGCTGTATTTTGATTACCGCTTTGAGAACTTACTTCAGGATCAAGGCCGCCATATTTGGTAAAGGTGTACAGGTTCATAGCCTGCACATAAGCCCTGACATTACTCAGCTTCAGTTTGTCCGTAATGGCTGCCGGAAGAGTATAGCTGAGTAAAATGGTTTTGAGCCGGATGAATGATCCATCCTCCAGGTAGCGGTTGCTCATATTGGCTACATTGCCGCCATAGTTATTGGCGGAGCTGTTATTAATGGCAGGGTCCCCTCTGAAAATAGTCATCCTTGGAATGTCAGTAACATCACCTGGCTTCTGCCATCTGTCTAACTGGCGTGGCAGAAAACCAATATTGGCCTGCGCATTACCATGTACCAGGAAAAAGTCATTCATATTCATGATCTTATTACCCTCCTGGTAGTAGAAGAAGAAACTGAAATCGAAGTCTTTATAAGAGAAAGTATTGGTTAGTCCCCCTGTATAGTTAGGTAATGAGTTGCCTACGATTTGCCGGTCAGCGGCAGTAATGAATCCATCTTTATTTACATCCTCATAAACTGCATTACCAGTTTGTGGATCTACATACAATTGTTTATATAATTGAAAAGAATTTACCGCATAGCCTTCTTTTAAGATAGAGATATTTCGCCCGGAAGCCCCCAGCGCAATATCAGAAGCTAATTTTTTAATAAGGTTTTTATTTCTTGAAATATTAAAATCTGTAGTCCATTTAAAATCCCCACTGGCAATGTTGGTAGAATGAATGGAAGTCTCAAATCCCTTGTTGCTAACTGCTCCATAATTCTGCAGGTAAGAAACAAATCCGGTGCGGGTAGGTACCGGCACATTCAGCAATAAATCAGTAGTGTACTTATCGTAATAATCGAAGCTGATGGTAAGCCTGTTTTTGAGAATGGTAAAGTCAACACCTCCATCAACCTGGCGGGTGGTTTCCCATGTCAGGTCCGGGTTTGCCAATTGAGAAGGTGCTGTTCCGGGTTGTTCCAGATAGTTAGCTCCTGAATTCCATAACCCTAAAGCTGCATAGGGGCCAATACCATTTTGATTGCCCGATAAACCTGCGCTTACTCTAATCTTCAGATCATTGAAGATGCCAAGTCTTTCAATAAAATCTTCCTGGCTCGCACGCCATGTAAATCCCCCGGATGGAAAATAGCCCCAACGGTTATTGATGCCAAACCTGGAAGAAGCGTCTGCGCGAAGGCTTCCGTCAATGGTATATTTATTATCGTAAGTATAACTGGCTTTACCAAAGAAAGAAATCAATTTAGACTGCGCCCTGGATGAGGATCCTGATCTTGTGGCCGCTACAGAAACAGCCGTAAGACTGTTGGTTGCAAAGCCGGTACCAGTGGCACTGGTAGCCTGGCTTAATACGGTGTTGATGGTATTGCCTACCAGCGCATTAATACTGTGCTTTTTACCCGCCCCAAAAGATTTGATGTAAGTTAAAACCTGCTCATTGGTCAATACCTGGTTCTTGGTTTCAAAAGAAGATGCGGAACCATGAGTTGAAATGCCTGCTGCCAGCAAAGTATTCGTATAGTTATTCTCATACTCACTGTTATTGTCTATACTCCAACTGCTGCGTAATTTCAATTCAGGTAAAAAACTATATTCCCCATAAAAATTGCCAATTACCCTCCAGCCCACAGCATCATTGTCCAGGTTATCTATCAGGGCAAGATGATTATCAAAACTCCCATACAAAGCATAGGTGCCATCCGGTTTAAAAACAGGGAGATAGGATCGTATATACAGGGCGGAATTAATGACTCCCTTAGGATTATTATCGTTGCTGCTCACATTGCGTTTTGTTCTGGTAAGGCTAATGCTGGTACCTGTTTTCAAGCGGCTGGTAAGGTAATTATCATAATTAAAGCGTGCTGTATATCTTTCAAAATCAGATGGCTTAATTATAGATTGCTGTTTTAAATACCCGAAACCGGCAAAGTAGGTGCTTTTATCAGAGCCGCCTTGTGCAGATAGCTCGTAGTTTACAGTAGATGCTTTGCGAAACAAATCGTCCGTACGGTTAAAGGTGGGCTGGCTTTCAGGATTTTCTATTAAAGCCACCGAAGGGCCTCCATCCAAAGCGGTATTCCTTCTTGATTCGTTGGTAAGTAAAGCGGTCTCCGGGCCCGTAGCTACTTTAAATTTTTTAGCAGCTTCTGAAGTACCATAATAGGTACTAAAACTTATTTTGGCTTTTGAATTCAGGCGGCCTCTTTTAGTAGTAACAATAATCACACCATTGGCGCCCAGTGAGCCATATATTGCTGTGGCATTGGCATCCTTGAGAATGGTGATGGTTTCAATATCCGCCGGATTAATATCCGCAATTGGGTTGGATTGTTGCTGGTTGCCTAAACTGGTTTGTATGGGATCGGTATTACTTATGAAAACGCCGTCAATAATGTATAACGGATCTACAGAAGCGTTAATAGAATTATTGCCCCGTATACGAAAAGTAATGCTTCCGCCGGGAACCCCCGAATTGGAGGAAACCTGCACACCTGTTGCTTTTCCCTGGAGCAGCTGATTAAAGCCGGCAGCCGGAATATCTTTTAAGTCAGCACCTTTAACAGTAACGATTGAGCCGGCAATAAATCTTTTATTCTGGGTACTGTAACCCGTTACGATGACATCTTCCAGTTGCTTTTTATCAGTTTTTAAAGCAACCGTAATCGTATTCCTGCCGGCTGTATTTATTTCCTGCGTTTCGAAGCCTGTATAACTTATAATAAGAGAGACATTGGGCGCCTTTGTGTTTATGGTAAAAGAGCCGTTTTTATCAGTTAAGAAACCTTTATTTTCTCCTTTTATAATAATGTTGGCGCCTTCCAGTGGTGTTCGCCCATCATCTGAAATGACTTTCCCTCTGATAGAAGTAGTTTGTGCAGTAATCAATTGGGTTAGTAATAAATAAAAGACAGTAAGAAGGCTTGTTTTATAAAATGGGTTCATTTGAATTGTTTAAAGTGTATGATTGGCCTATAACCCTGTCAGGGAAGCGCCAAATAAAAAAAGTAAAATAGAATAGATAGAGAGCGGAGAAATTCCGCCAAGATTATATCAGCAACAACAGTTGCAACAGCAGGAAGGAATCATATTGAAAACGAATGTAGAAGATAGCTGGTTCCTGAATGGATGAATGGGCAAGTGTAGCCTGGTGAAAAAATCCCGAGCGGATAGTTCTTTCATGTTGTGTGTTATTTTATTTTTTGAGTTGAAGTGGTGGATGATGAGATCGCCATTCATTAAGGTTCGCGCATCATTAAAAAAAACAGTAAAAAAGGGGATCAATAAGCAGCGGAAGAATTCCGCAAAGATTAAATCAGCAACAACAGTTGCAACAGCAGGGAGAAGTAATACCGGAAACGAATGTGAATGATGATTGGTTCATAGATGGATACACAGCGGGTTGTATCCTTGTGAAAAAATCCGGAGACGTTTGTCCTTTCATGTTTATTATTTTATTACTCTACCATTTTAGTAGGGCAAATGTAGAACCATAGTTTTGCAAATCCAAAATTTATTTTTATGAATAAAGGGAATTCAGTTTTTTCCGCCTTTCCGAAAGGTTAGAAGCCGGGGATAAAAAGAAATTGAATGGTGAATTATCGAGTTCTGTTATTCGTGTGCTATTATTAAAGGTATTTATCAATTTGTAGATAAAAGGAGTGAGTAAAAAAAACAGGTTGCTATTTTTTAATTGTAAACCTTATTCATTTAATTGTAAACCATTTTTCTTAAAACTTAGCAGAGATACCAATATAAAAACTTCTGCCAATGGATGGAATAATACCAGGTCCGGGATATTCATCTGCGCGAAGGGTAAAATATTTTTTATCGCCAATATTATTCATACCCGCTTTCAAAGAATAACGATCGATCCTGTAGGTGGCGCTTGCATCAAAAATGCTGTAAGCCGGTATATAACCTGCAACCGGATCTGAACTCACCCGGACATTGGTAGCATCACCAAAAGCATCACCCACGTTACTCATTTGGATAGTGCCTGATAATTTTTTATCAGAATAAGTTAAGCCAATCCTATTGATATATTTTGTGGAAGCCTCTACCCGGTTACCTTTAAACTCACCCGTAGTATATTTAGCGTCAATTAAAGCAAGAGAATTAAAAATACTTAATCCTTTCCTGGAATGCTGATCAAGGTATTTCAACAAATTAAATTCCACATAACTTTCTAATCCCTGGTGAACGCTATTGGCAACATTGGTGCGAAGCGTGTAGGGCGCATTAGTACCGGAATTGACTAACACAGTACCCACTCTTTTATCGTATGCTATATAAAATAAGCCCAGGTCAAAATTCAAATAATTTTTAACCGTGCCGCGGTATCCAAGATCGGCGTTAAAACCGGTGGCATCCTTAAGGTTGGGATCTATCTTTGAAGTAACACCAATAGGCGATAATTGCGAATAAGTAATTGGCCGGTATGCCTGGCTGATATTCGTATATACATTGGTGTTAGCAGTTACTTTATACTCGGCACCGATGCCAAATAAGGGAATATACCTTTCCCGGTTTTCATCAGAAATAATTTTTACACCACCCGATTCTTTATAACCATTACTGGTGCTTTTAAGGTATTCAAAACGAAAACCAGGCGTGATATTTAAACGATTATTTATCCTAAAAATATTCTCTATAAAAGGGGCAATATTGGTGGTAGTAAAATCAATATCTTTTTCGAACTCACCTGTAATGGATAAATCAAAATCAGATCCGGTGGTTCCTTCGCCCCCACTCTGTTTTTTAAACCACGCATAGGTATATCTTACACCTCCTGCCAGTGTATTCTTCATTGTAGCAAAGTTGTAAGTATGCAGCAACCTCATTTCTGTAGTCGTATTGTCCATGTCCTCATTCTCTACTTCACGATTTACATATTTTCCTGTTGAAGGATCAATTTCATCCAGGGCGGCTGCGCCTCCGTCTTCATTGCGCCAAACCAATGCACGGTTACTAAGCATCAAAGAGCTTTTTATTTTTAAAGAGGTTCGGGGAGAAAAAGTAAAATTAGCGTACGCAGTCACAATATTCCAAGGGCTTTTTATCCAGTTCCTGCTTCTAAAAGATGATCTCGGATTTGCTTCAAACATGCTGTCTGTAAGGCCACCCGGCATTTTGATTTTATTGCGGAGAAGTGTATATTCCACACCGATATTCAATTTCTCAGAAGGGGTATATTGAACTTTACCAAAAGCGGATAACTGCCATTGACTACTGTTAGGCCTCCATCCTTCCATAGTGCGAAATTGGGCGAAACCGTAATAGCTTATTTTATGAATAGTACCACCAACAGAATTGAAGGTGTTAAACAGACCATTGCTGCCAGCGGCTTGGGAGGTGTACCATTCAAAAGCCTTGTCTTTTGGCGGCTCATTTAAAACATAATTTACCATACCGCCAAACTGTGATCCAAATTGAAGCGAAGCCGCGCCACGCACCATTTCTATCCGGCTTACTGCTTCCATCGGAGGAAGATAATATGCTTCATTATATCCAAAAATATCTCCACTGATATTATAACCGTTCTGCCTGGTATTCATCTCAATACTCTGCAAAGGATTAAGTCCACGGGTAGCAATGCCATTTGCCGTGAAGCCACCGGTTTCTGTTTCCACAATATTTAACCCAGGAATTCTCCCCAATATCTGCCTGGTGTTATTAATCGCTTTGTTGGCATCTAAACTATCTACAAGGATAACTTCATTTTTTTTGCCTGCGTATATAATTCCGTCCCTCACTTCGGGCATGTGGCCTGTGCCTCTAACCGTTTTAATTCCATTTACAATTATTTCTTTCAAAGAAATGGTTTTGGCGGTATCTTTTATTTGCTGGGCTAATAAACACAATGGAAATAATGTCGCCATCAATACGATACTCTTCTTCATATTCTAAATAAATTTTTTGCAAAACTCATTTAATGAAGGCCTGGTTATTTATGTTATCGGGAAAAACGATTTACGAGATAAGAAAATCATTATTATATTATCCATTTTTATTTTTTTATAAATTTCAAACCGAATTGCATAAAACAAAATTTCTAAAATTTTTCGTGTTTGAAAAGGTTCTATACACACCAAAATGTTTATAACTCTCAATTTACTTTCAAGAAGATCTGTGTAATTTTTTCTTCTTAATCAAGGTGTGAGATCCATTGAAAAATTCTTTTTTAGAAATAAATTTTTTAAAAGTTTGGCGCGAAGCCTTTTTCACTTATTTTTGCACTCCTTAAAAAAAAGAAGAAATTCTTTTAACATAGAAATTATTGAATTGGTAGCTCAGTTGGTAGAGCAATAC
>DATCWN010000058.1:0-21554 GCA_036566285.1 Hanamia sp. | reverse complement strand
CTATTTATAATTTCTTATCTGATGCACCAATTCAATAGCCTTTCTTGTTTCAGACATAGGGAAACCTCTTCCGGCAATTATTTCCGCATAAGACTGGGTATGTAATTCGGTGAAACCATCACTGAATTCAAAAGATTCTCCATCAATATTCAGCATTCTGTAGGTTCTTTTTCCTGCAGCCTTTACGTCTTTTGGCAAAGAATTAGCATCTATACTGAGGCTCCAGTTTACAGAAGCTTTTTCTAATTCCAGATGCCCTGATGCTGATTGATTGGAAAGAGCGGTTACTTTACTTTCCTCCACATCGCCGAATATCCACATCAGCATATCAAAAAAATGAACGCCGATATTCGTGGCAATACCGCCTCCTTTTTGAATGTCGCCTTTCCAACTGGTATTGTACCAATGACCCCGGCTGGTAATGTAGGTTAGTTCTATTATATGCTTTTTACCTGCCGGCAATGAATCTATTTTTTCTTTTAATGCCTTAATAGCGGGATGCAGTCTTAGTTGCAAAATAGTAAATACGCGGTTGCCGGTTTCTTTCTCAATTTCCATTAACGCGTCAATGTTCCATGGGTTCAAAACCACCGGCTTCTCGCATATAACGGTGGCGCCTACACGCAAACCAAAACGAATATGCGCGTCATGTAAATAATTGGGACTACATACACTTACATAATCGGTTTTGATTCCCTGGCGTTTCAGTTTTTCTATATGCCTGTCGAAACGTTCGAACTCTGTAAAAAAATCTGCTTCCGGGAAAAAGCTGTCTAAGATCCCAACTGAATCGCTTTTATCCAAAGCCGCAATCAAATTGTTGCCAGTATCTTTTATCGCTCTCAGATGGCGCGGCGCTATGTAACCGCCGGCGCCTATTAGTGCAAAATTTTTCATCAGTTATTTTATTCTTTTTACCAGATTATTTTCCAATAAATATTCCTGTTTGCTTTCGGGGCAAACGGCTACGTTTTCTGAATTGAAAATTAATTTATGTCCATATTCACTCATCCATCCTTTTTGCCTGCCCGGATTTCCTACAATTAATGCATAAGCAGGTACATCTTTCGTTACGACCGCACCGGCGCCTATAAAAGCAAATTCTCCGATTGTATTTCCGCATACGATAGTTGCGTTGGCGCCAATGCTCGCGCCTTTTTTTATCAATGTTGTCTTATATTCTTGTTTGCGGCTGATAGCACTTCTGGGATTAATTACGTTCGTAAGTACCATGCTTGGGCCTAAGAAAACATCATCTTCACAAATGACTCCTTCATAAATACTCACATTGTTTTGAACCCGTACATTGTTTCCCAAAACTACTTTTGGAGAAACGACTACGTTTTGACCTAAGTTACAATTTTTACCCATTACAGAGCCAGACATTACATGGCTGAAATGCCAGATTTTAGTGCCATCGCCGATGATACAGTTCTCATCAATTATTGAAGAAGGGTGAACGTAATAATTCATACAATTTTATTTCTCAATATTTTTTAAATATTTTCCATAGCCACTTTTTTCAAATTTCCGGGCAAGCGCATTCAATTGTTCTTTATTGATGAAATGCATTCTATATGCAATTTCTTCCAGGCAGCCCACTTTAAATCCTTGTCTTTTTTCTATCACTCTCACAAATTCCGAAGCATCGTGCAAGGAATCAAAAGTGCCGGTATCCAACCACGCAAAGCCCCTGTTCAGCACCGCAACTCTTAATTTTTTCTCTTGTAAATACTTACGGTTCACATCGGTGATTTCATATTCTCCGCGGGGGGAAGGGTCAATGTTTTTGGCTATTTCCACTACTGAGTTATCATAAAAATATAAACCGGGAACCGCATAATTGGATTTAGGCTGAGAGGGCTTTTCTTCAATACTCACAGCTTTCAACTCTTTATCAAATTCCACTACACCATACCTTTCGGGGTCACTTACAGGATATGCAAATATAACTGCTCCATCAGGATTGGCAGACTTTTGTAGCAAATCAGAAAAGCCGCTTCCATAAAAAATATTATCTCCCAATACCAGAGCTACTGAATCTTTCCCGATAAATTTTTCACCAATTACGAATGCCTGCGCAAGGCCGTTAGGCTGTTGTTGTATTTCGTATTGAATATGGCAACCCCATTGGCTTCCATCTTTCAATAACCTTTGAAACTGTTGCTGATCTTCCGGTGTAGTTATAATTAATATTTCTCTTATTCCGGCAAGCATTAATGTGGAAAGCGGATAATAGATCATTGGCTTATCATAAATGGGCATCAGTTGTTTGCTGATTCCCATCGTAATCGGATACAACCTCGTGCCGCTGCCGCCTGCTAAAATAATTCCTTTCATGAAAATGGTTTAGATGGTTTAGAATGGTTTAGATGGTTTGGGTGGTTTAATATTTTGTTGTGATTTTCGAAGTTGTGAAATTAAAAATGTTTGTTTTTCTATTAAGTTTCTTCCTTCCTGGTAATCGGGTTCATTTAAAAATAAAAGATCAGTAGAGATAATCAAATCATTTAGCAATTCGATCGTGCTACTATAAGAAATGGTACTGAAATGACATTGATCCTTTGATGTAATCCGTGACGTTCCTTCAGCGAGATTGGATGCAATAGCAATTGCCGCCCGGCGCATTTGGCTTATTAATCCAAACTTTTCTTCTTCCGGAAATCTGGCTGTTGCTTTATATGTCCACACAGTCAGTCTACGCGCATGCTTCCATGCTTCTAATTTTTCAAATGAATAAACTTTCATAAGCAATTTTTTTCAAATGATAAATAAATTAGTAACCCTTTCAAATCTATTCTAAAACTATCTAAACCCTTCTAAACTATCTAACTGATTTCTAAATTACAACTTTTCTAAACTTTCATCTTTACACCGTATCAGAATCGCTGTAACTGAAATACCAGTTTTTTACATTGTAGATATCTTCTTGTTTGTTGCTGTTTAATGTTTTGGCTATCATACCTAATTTCTGAGGCCTGATCTTTTCCGGGAATTTATAAAATCCTGATTTCCGGTGGCAAAAATAATTAAAAGAATGTGGGAAGCACCAGGCAAGTATTAAATCGGCTTTATTCTTTTTGAGAACCTTGCAACAAAATTTCAAAAGATTTTTTCCTGCTGGCTCGTTGTCCGGGTCAAATAATATTTCCATCAGGTAGCCAATTTTGCCATCGTGTTTATTTTTTAGGGTAAATATTACGACACTTTTTAAAATCCCGTTTTCATACAAGCCATATCTTGAATAATCTTCTCCCGGTTTTTTTACATACCGCCAGTTCATATAAGCCGCATCCCGGTTGACGCCGATGTTTATTTTTGGAGCTATCTTCAACCATAAAGCATCATAATCTTCTTCAAACTTTGTAAGATATCTAATAGAGCTATTATTTTTTAATGAAACTTCGTCAGGGGCATCCACTTTACAAATAATTTCTGCTACACTTTGGGAGGTTTTTTTCTTTAATAATTTTTTTAAAACATAAGAAATATTCATGGGTTTAATTAAAAATGGCGCCTCTCCAAAATATGTAAACCCTAATTTTTTTACAAAGCCATGAACCGAATTTTCGTTAGGAAATCCATATACCAATTCATTATTTTTCAGGCCCTCTTCTTTTTCGAGTTTCGATGCGAGCCTGATGAACAGACCTTTTGACCGGTGCCTAAAATCAGTTAATGTGTCGAACGATTGCATTGCAATTACTACATTATCCATGCATTTTAGTTTCATGGGCAAATAAGTATAGATAGCGGCAACATCCCCCGACCTCTTGTCTATCGCATAATAAATTGCTTGCAGCCCAGGCAAATTTTGCTGATGAAACCATTTCAAAACTTCTATACTTTTATCTGATCCATTATCCGCAAAGCATTTACGATATTTTTCCAGTTCTTCATCGCTTCCGACACCTCTTACAAATTCATATTGCTCATCGTTTACCATGTATATTTTTCAGTTTAATTTTCAGTTTAGATGGCCCTGGAAGGTTTGGGTAGTTTTATATTTTGGTGTGAATAGCGAAGGTGTGAAATCAAAGAAGTTGATCTAAACTAAATCATCTGCTTTCATACTGTTTCTCATAATATTTCATATAGGCGCCGCTCGTTACATCGTTCAGCCACTTCTCATTATTTAAATACCAGTCTATGGTTTTTGACAATCCTTCTTCAAATTGAAGCGATGGTTTCCAGCCTAATTCATTCTTTAATTTAGTTGCGTCTATGGCATACCGTAAGTCGTGGCCTGCCCTGTCTTTTACAAAGGTGATCAGTGTTTCTGAAGTTCCTTTTTCACGGCCCAGCTTTTCATCCATCTGCCTGCACAATTCTTTTATGATGTCAATGTTTTTCCATTCGTTATGGCCGCCAATGTTATACGTTTCGCCCACTTTACCGTTATGGAAAATAGTATCAATGGCGCTCACATGATCTTCTACATATAGCCAGTCGCGAACATTTAAACCTTTCCCATAGATAGGCAACGGCTTATTGTTAATGATATTATGGATGCACAAAGGGATTAGTTTTTCGGGAAAATGAAAGGGCCCATAATTGTTGGAGCAGTTTGAAATAATAACAGGCAAATTATAAGTATGATGAAAGGCTCTTACAAAATGATCAGAAGATGCCTTGGATGCAGAATATGGACTTCGTGGATCATAAGCAGTTTCTTCTGTAAAAAAACCTTCTTCTCCCAAACTTCCATAAACTTCATCAGTAGAAATGTGGTAAAATAATTTTTCATCGTAATTGTTTTTCCAGGCTTCTTTGGCAACCTGTAAAAGTGAAGCGGTTCCCAAAACATTGGTTTTTACAAAAGATAGCGGATCACTAATGGAGCGATCCACATGGCTTTCAGCGGCACAATGCAACACACCGGTAAAATGATATTTTTCAAAAAGACTTTTTACCAGCGCCATATCTTCAATATCGCCTTTTACAAAAGTATAATTGGGTTTATCTTCTATGTCTTTTAAATTTTCAAGATTACCGGCATAGGTAAGTTTATCGAGATTTACTATTTGATAGTCTGGATATTTGTTTACAAATAACCGCGTAAGATGTGAACCAATAAATCCTGCACCGCCTGTAATTAAAATAATTTTCTGCATGAATTCGTCTTGTTTTTTAAAAGGTTGTAAAAGTATAAAATATTAGCCGGAAAGAACGGTCCCCTCAATTTGTTATATCGCCCAATTGATTGTGGGTGACGGCAATGAAATGACCCGAAAGAACTTTGCTCTATTAATTTTGTATTTTTATGCGATGATAGATGTTTTAAAAGAAATTAAATTTAAAACAGCGCGCGGTGGCGGAAAAGGTGGCCAAAACGTGAATAAGGTGGAGACCATGGTTGAGGGTTTGTTTCATGTAGCTTCGTCCGAAATATTGACCGATGCTCAAAAAGAAATCATCCTTGAAAAGCTGTCCAATAAAATAACCAAAGACGGGTTTCTATTGATAAAGAGCCAGAAGGACAGAAGCCAATTAGCGAATAAAGAAGATGTAATAATAAAAATCAATTTGCTAATTGCCAATGCATTAATTAAAAGAAAAAAACGCAAGCCAACCAAACCTTCCAAAGCATCAAAAGCTAAAAGGATAAAACTGAAAAAAGAAAAAGGAATTATAAAAGCCGGAAGAAAAAAAATTACCAATCATGAGGATTAAAAAAAATGAACGATGGTTATTAATTGCTTTTTTATGTATGCCCGTGGCTTCGTTTCAACAAAAAGAAATCCATCCGGCAAAACTATTTTCAACAGTAAAAATTACTTTTAATAACACCGTTAAAAATAGCAAAATCATTTTGCATGATTCTTCTTATACCAATCCTTTTGGAGAGAAATATACCATCAATAAATTCAGGTACTATGTTTCCAATGTCTTTTTAAAAAACAAGGCAAAAAATTTTAAGCCGCAAGAGAATTTTTATTTGGTGGATGAGAATATTCCTGAATCGAAACATCTTTCTTTTTCAATACCAGAAGGAAATTATGAAGGCATAAAATTTCTGTTAGGCGTAGATAGTTTGCATAATGTTTCGGGTGCACAAACCGGCGCGCTCGATCCTGCAAAAGATATGTTCTGGACATGGAACACGGGTTATGTAATGGCAAAGCTGGAAGGAAATTCCCCGGCATCCACTTTGGTAAATCATAAATATGAATTTCATATTGGCGGTTTTTCGGGAAAATACAATGTGCTGAAAAATATTGAATTGGCTTTCCCGGAAAATAAAACCAGGTATTTTGCCGCAGGCAAAACCACTGAAATTATTATCAATGCTGATGTAGATGCCTGGTGGCAAAATCCAAACGACATAAAAATAGCGGAGAAAGGCAACATCAATGCCCCTGGCAAATGGGCTTTAGCCATCAGCGATAATTATGCAAAAATGTTTCGCATCCAAAAAATAATTACAGAATAAGTGAAAAGAAGAATCGCCATATTGATTGTTTTTTTTATCGCTTCATCTGCATTCCTGATCAATGCAGATAAAATTGAGAAGGGAAAATCCACGCATACTTTTTTGAAATTAGAAGTGCCAAAAGGCTGGCCGCAACCCAATAATATTTTTGCAAATAATCCGCTCACTGAAGAAGGTTTCCAATTGGGAAGAAAATTATTTTATGACGGAAGATTGAGTAAAGATGGAAATTTTTCGTGCGCTTCGTGCCACCAGCAGTTTGCCGCATTTGCTACATTCGATCACGATTTCAGCCATGGATTTAATGATCAGTTTTCCACGAGGAATGCGCCTGCGTTACAAAATCTTGCATGGGTTCCTTTGTACCATTGGGATGGTGGCATCAATCATATTGAAGTGCAGGCTTTATCACCATTGACTGCACCAAATGAGATGGCGGAAGAGATAGATTCTGTTTTACAAAAATTAAGAGCCGATGCGGCTTATAAAAAAATGTTTAAAAAAGCATTCGGAAACGAGACTATCAACAGCCAGAAAATGTTGAAAGCATTGGCACAGTTTGTAGGCACTTTAGTTTCCGCCAATTCAAAATATGATAAAGTAAAAAGAGGAGAAGATGCATTCAATCCTTCGGAGCTGCATGGTTATGAAGTCTTTAAAATGAAATGCGAGCATTGCCATAAAGAACCTTTGTTTACGGACAATTCATTTAGAAATAACGGGCTTGCTGTAAATGATTTTTTAAAAGATTATGGAAGAATGAGGATAACAACGGAAGCCGGGGATTCATTAAAATTCAGGGTGCCTACTTTACGCAACATAGGCGTAACACAGCCTTACATGCACGATGGAAGATTGTATTCGCTGGGCCAGGTGATAGAACATTATCGTACTGGAATTCAACAAAGTGCCACGCTGGATTCATCTCTTCGCAAAGGAATTGACTTTACACCCAAAGAAAAATATGATCTCGTGTTGTTTCTTGGCACCTTAACCGACACTTCATTTTTAAAAGACAAAAGATTTTCACAACCTTAATATTTGTCTTTACTTTCATTAAACTTATACCATTAAATTTGACGTTTTTTAAACCCAGAGTTTTTGAGCAGCCTTAAAAAATTAGCAGGACAAACGATTTGGTACGGAGTAAGCTCCATGGCTGCCAGGTTTTTGTTTTATTTGCTCACGCCTTATTTAACTTTAAAATTATCCGGCACGGGATACGGCGACATGAGCATTATGTATGCAGCCATTCCTTTTTTAAATGTAATTTTTACGTACGGCATTGAAACCGCTTATTTCCGTTTTGCTTCCAGGGATGAATACAAGAAAGATATTTATAGCACGGCAACGATTTCCATTTTATGCAGTACTGTTTTTTTGACGGCAGTTTTAATTTTTTCAAAATCATCATTAGCGCATTTATTGCGGCTGGATAATAACCCGGAACTAATTACTTATTCCGCATTGATTATTGCTTTTGATACATTGGCAACATTGCCTTTCGCCAAATTGCGTTTGGACGAAAGGCCGCGTAAATATGCGTTGATAAGAATGGCCACCATTATTTTTCAAATTGCAATTACGTATTTCTTAATCTCTGTTTGTCCAAAATTAGCTGAAGAAAATCCTGATGGCTTTTTCGGTACTTTTTATCAACCTGATTATGGAGTGGGCTATGTTATCATCGCCAATTTGTGTGCTTCATTTTTTGCTTTATTGCTTTTGTATAAAGAATTTTTGGACTTCGAATTTAAATTCAATAAAAAGGTTTGGGCTTCTATGATGGTGTATTCTTTACCATTATTAATTGCAGGTTTTGGAGGAATGATTAATGAAACTTTTGATCGCGTTATGCTCAGTTGGCTGGCGCCGGTTACTAACATTGACGACGCCAAAATTCAAGTGGCTATTTATTCCGGGTGTTATAAATTATCCATTCTGATTACACTTTTTATACAGGCTTTTCGTATGGGCGCCGAGCCTTTTTTCTTTAAACAATCAGAGGGACAGAATCCTCAAAAAATATATGCAAGGGTGATGAAATTTTTTGTAATAACCATCACTTTTATGTTCCTCGTTGTGGCGATGTATATTGACATCTGGAAGTATTTTTTAAGCAGGGAAATTTATTGGACAGGCCTTAAAGTGGTGCCAATACTGCTTTTGGCCAATATGTTTTTAGGTATTTATTACAACCTTTCCATCTGGTATAAGCTTACGCACAAAACAATTGCCGGCGCTTACATTACATTAATTGGTGCGCTGATTACCTTATTAATCAACTTTATTTTTATACCTTATTTTGGATATATGGCTTGTGCCTGGGCTACCTTTTTATGTTATGGAAGTATGATGGTGATTTCATTTTTGTGGGGACAAAAAGATTATCCGATTCCTTACGCATGGAAAAAACTGGTGGCGTATATAGTGATCGTTGTCCTTTTACATTTTATTCATGAAGGCGTTATTTATTTCTTCAAGGGCAATATGATCAACTTCACATCTGCTACTTTATTGCTTATACTGTATGGCTGGTTTATTCTCCAGGTGGAAAGAAAAGAATTTCAGCGCCTGCCGGTTGTTGGGAAATATTTTAAATCCCGTTTGTTTCAGAAGGTTTGAGAAATATTTTAAGTACAATTCATAAAGTTGGCCAATCTTAGCAAATCTGTTGTCATATCTATTGTCTTTTTGACCGTATCCCCTTACCTTTGCCGCCAAATTGAAATAAGGACTAATAATTATTATTTTATGGCAAATACCGGAAAGATCAAACAAATCATTGGAGCCGTGTTGGACGTGCATTTTGAGGGAGAAAATAAGCTTCCCGAAATATTACATGCTTTGGAACTTACAAAACCTAATGGCGACAAGCTTATTATGGAAGTTCAGCAGCACTTGGGCGAAGACAGCGTACGTTGTATAGCAATGGATGGAACCGAAGGCCTTACACGAGGAATGGAAGTGGTGGATTTGGGGTCCCCCATTTTAATGCCGGTGGGAGAAGATATTAATGGCCGCTTATTTAATGTAACCGGCGATGCAATTGACGGTTTGCCCCAGGTGAGTAAGAAAAATGGCCGGCCTATTCATAATAAACCACCTTTATTTGAAAATTTAAGCACCGCTTCTGAAATTTTATTCACCGGTATTAAAGTAATTGACCTTATTGAACCTTATGCAAAAGGTGGTAAGATCGGTTTGTTCGGCGGTGCGGGTGTAGGTAAAACCGTATTGATACAGGAACTGATTAATAATATCGCAAAGGCTTACAGTGGTTTATCCGTATTTGCCGGTGTGGGAGAAAGAACCCGCGAAGGGAATGACCTGATGCGTGAAATGATTGAAGCCGGTATTATGAAATATGGCGACAAATTCATTCATAGCATGGAAGAAGGCGGATGGGATTTGTCAACTGTGGATATGGAAACTCTTAAAGATTCAAAAGCCACTTTTGTATTCGGACAAATGAATGAACCGCCGGGAGCAAGAGCAAGAGTAGCATTGAGTGGATTGACAGTTGCGGAATATTTCCGTGATGGAGATGGCACCGGAAAAGGAAAAGATATTTTGTTTTTTGTAGATAATATTTTCCGTTTTACACAAGCGGGTTCTGAAGTTTCTGCATTGCTCGGAAGGATGCCAAGCGCTGTTGGTTATCAACCAACCCTGGCTACAGAAATGGGATTGATGCAGGAAAGAATTACTTCTACAAGAAATGGTTCCATTACTTCTGTACAGGCGGTGTATGTGCCCGCGGATGATTTAACAGATCCCGCGCCAGCAACGACTTTCGCGCATTTGGATGCTACTACTGTATTAAGTAGAAAAATAGCGGATCTGGGTATTTATCCTGCAGTAGATCCATTGGATTCTACTTCAAGAATTCTTTCCCCGGCAATTGTTGGTGAGGAACATTATGCTTGCGCCAACAGGGTTAAATTAACTTTACAGCGCTATAAAGAATTGCAGGATATTATCGCCATTCTCGGTTTGGACGAATTGAGTGATGAGGACAAACTAACGGTGAGCCGTGCACGCAGGGTTCAGCGTTTTCTTTCCCAGCCTTTCCATGTAGCAGAACAATTTACAGGATTGAAAGGCGTGTTGGTTTCTATAGAAGATACCATCCGCGGATTTAATGCGATTATGGATGGCGAAGTAGATGAATATCCGGAGGCAGCATTCAACCTGGTTGGGAACCTGGATGATGCTATTGAAAAAGGTAAAAAAATGATGGAAGCAGCACAGGCTTAATTAGCTAATTAGCTAGTTAGCTAATCAGCTAATTATAACAACTATGATTCTCGAAATATTAACACCCGAAAAAAAGATTTTTAGCGGAGAAGTATATGGGGTACAGCTTCCGGGCATTGATGGCATGTTTGAAGTGCTTGAAAAACATGCGCCGCTCGTAAGCGCCTTAAAATCCGGCAATCTTAAAATTTTAAACGACAAAAATACTTCTACTGTATATTCTATTCAAAGCGGATTCGTTGAAGTGTTGAATAATAAAACAATGGTTCTTGTGGAAGGCGCATTAGAGCAATAAATTTTTATTCTAAAAAAATGATTACCGCCCTGCAAATTTTGCAGGGTTTTGTGTTTGGGTCAATTGGCAACTCCTTTGAAATGGAGTAAACATAGGGCAGTAACAGGGATTCCTAATAACAACAAAAAAGAAAACAAATTGCCGGTTAAAAAAAATACTACCAACGTCAACAGCAATACAAACACCGGGTAGAAAATAAATAGTAATCCTACCATTATAGAATCATAATGATCTTTTGCACGATTTTTTATAATAAAATGGATGGCATAGTATAACGGTGCATGAAGCACAAAGCCAATAATTGCCGGGATACAGAAGAGAATTTTTTCTACAAATGACTGCCTGATATAAAAAATGCGTTTCAATTTTTTTGTATCACCCGGCGCTATTTCATAAACAAGTCCTTTTAATTGTTTATGTAATTGATTATTAAATTCATTGATCGCTTTGCCAGTGGTAAAATCTTCATATACATCAGCTTCAGTAATAAAACTGCCAAAATTTAGAATCATCATTTTCCCAAATTTTCTAAAAGAACTGTAATTAATTCCTAAGGGCAATACTTTCAATGGCACATTATGCATCCAAGCAGTAAGCGCCAGCCGTGCAGTTCCTTTTTTCAGAGGGCGCAGGCGCCATTCATTAATACATCTTCCTTCGCTAAAAATTAATACAATTTTATTATAGCTGAAAAGTTTTTGACACGAATCAAATGTGGTATAATTATGTTCAAGATTTTCCACTCCTTCACTCACCCGGTAAACCGGAAGCATGTTTAGTGAGGTAAGAATTTTTGTAACTAAATTATTGGTAAAGGCATCGCCCCTGGCCAATGAATAAACAGGTAGTTTAAAAAGTGATGACAAAATAATGGCGTCTAAAAAAGAATTGGGATGGTTGGCGGCAATCAGTAACGGCCCAGGCTGGCTCAGCAATTCTTTATTGTTGATTCTAATTTTACGGCAATAAAAACGAATGGCGATCCTGGCTGGAAAAAATAATAATTTGTAAAGCAATATTTTTTTATAAAAAAATTAAGTAAGAATACACTTCCTTTAAAAAGGAATGTAGTCGTCAGGAAAAGGATTTTTTATTTTCTTTTTTATTTTCTTCTTGTCTTTTTCGGTAAGCATCATAAAAGTGGCAATGCCGAGGATGCCGAAAACAATCGCTAATCTTTTCATGGTGTTTATTTAAGCGGTAAAGTTATCATTAATTGAATTGTGGATCCAAAGGATAATTGATCATCATTTCATAATTACCACCGAGATGTTTTAAAGATTCTTTCCAGATATTTTCAGGGCTGGTATTAAAAATTAATTTTCGTGTAGCCTCTACCGTTAGCCAGCTTTCTTCCTCCAATTCATAATCGAGTTGCCCTTCTGTCCAGCCACTGTAACCCACAAAAAACCTGATTTTTTCGGGTTCAATATCATTGTTTTTCAGGTGAATTTGTAAACTTTCAAAATTCCCTCCCCAATAAATTCCTTTCATCACTTCATCGCCACCACTGATAAGATCAGGATATTGATGAAGAAAATGAAGCGTATCTCCCTGTACCGGGCCGCCCTGATAAACGGGGAAATCCACACCTTCCAAATCCGGTAAAAGCTCATTTAATTTTTTAGGAAACAGCTTATTTAGAACAAAGCCAAAAGTACCTTCGGGCTGATGTTCACAAACGAAAATGACCGTCCTTACGAAATTAGGATCCTTTAAAAATGGGTTGGCGATTAATAAAATCCCTTTTGCAGGTGGAATCATAAATCTAAATTATATTTATTTCCTGAAATTTAGCATACAACCTTTATTTTCATTTCATATAAAAGATAACAGTTAGTTAAAAAATAAAACCAAATGAAACAGGAACTATGTTTTAGCTGCTGTGAAGTTTAAATTTGCCCTGCATGAAAAAAATTTTCCCTATCATTACCGTTCTTGTTTTTATTTCCGCACTGGGGATTGTTTTTTTTCAAATCGTATGGATTAAACAGGCTTTACAAGACCGGGAACTTCAGTTTGAGGAAACCGTGAAGATGGCCACCGCCACCGCCGGAAAAGATTTAATTGAAGAAAAAGGAAAAATGTCTCCCTTCGATGATAGAAAAAATGCTGACCTTCTTTTTCCATTAAATATCTTTCCATCTACAATCGCTCATAAATTTTCAAGGGAAGAAATAAGAGCGCGTATAAAAAAAGCATTTGAAAAAAATGGAGTAAAGGATGTTGATTTTGAATTTGCAATCACCACCACTTCAATGATTGGCGATGATCTTCAATCTAAAAAGTTTTATCAAACCTATTCCGATACTGAAAATAATACCTCCTTTGTTTATCCGCTGGACGCGCCGGGAGGTAGCCTGGCAGAGGGATTGGTGCCGCAGGAATTATTAGTAATCGTAGTGCCTCATGTAAAAAATATTATCTGGAAGCAAATGTTTTGGATGGTGTTAGGCGCTATCATTTTTACATTCATCATTTTTGCTGCATTTTTTATTACCATAAGGGCCTTATTAAATCAGAAAAAATTAAGTGAGATAAAATCGGATTTCATCAACAACATGACGCATGAATTTAAAACGCCACTTGCCACTATTTCTCTTGCTGTGGATGCTTTAAAAAACGAAAAAGTAATCAATGATAAAACCAAGATGGATTATTTTTCGGACGTCATTAAAGATGAGAATAAGAGAATGAACAAGCAGGTGGAAACCATACTGCAGGCGGCTTTGCTGGATAAACAGGAAATACAATTAAACGTGAACCCTACTCATGCACATGAATTAATTAATGCGGTATTAAATAATATTCAGCTTCCATTGAAAGAAAAAGATGGAAAACTTGAAGTCCATTTAAGTGCCACAAATGATTGTATTATGGTGGATGAAGTTCACTTCACCAATATCATCAATAACCTTTTAGATAACGCCATAAAATATTCCCGCGAGAATCTTCTGATAAAAGTAACGACGCTTAATTTTAATAATAATTTCAGAATAAAAATTGAGGATAATGGAATAGGAATGAATAAAGAAACTGTTCAGCGAATCTTTGAAAAATTTTATCGCGCACACACTGGCAACCTTCATAACGTAAAAGGTTTCGGCCTGGGCCTTAGTTACGTAAAATCCATAGTGGATGCCCATAAAGGAAAAATAAAAGCAGAAAGCACTCCGGGAAAAGGAAGCTGTTTTACTATAGACCTGCCTGTTATAAAAAAGAAATCTGTTTAGATCTTTTATTGGCAATGTAAACTTGCTTTAGAATGCGCAGATTTAATTCTTAGGATAATATACAAAGGATGGATGGCGTTTTTAGGATGTTTTCTAAACCTTAATAGAAAAAAGATTTCCCAGCTCCTTAACCTTATTACCTTATTTCAAGTCCCGCAAATGCAGTAAAATAAGGTAATAAGGTTTTGCAAAATAGAGAGGAAGTTTTCTACTAAGGTTTGTTATAATTTTTTCCAAATAAAATTATCACCTGCTGCTAATTGGAATTCCTATTGAGAGGCTCAGGTTTCGATATTTATTCTTATCATCTTTGCTGTTGTCGCTCTCGGTAGAATTTATTTTCGTGAAGCCCATGCCATAATTTACTTTCAATAAAATTTTCCCTAAATCAATGCCTCCGCCGACATTCAATCCAAAATCAAATCTTTTTAATTTGTCGTAGGCGGCATCATCCTGTTCCGAAGTAAAGGGATCATCATTGCTGAATTTTATATCGCTGGAGGAAGAAGAAGAAGCGCCAAAAACTTTCGTTTCTAATTTTGATTTGCCGGCAACGCCCATCGCTGCATAAGGGCCGGCATTAAAAAAAATATTTGATTTGGTAGTACTGTTGATGGTATTATCAAGTGGCAGGCGAACAATTAAATTTAATGGTACTTCAAGATAAAGAGGATTGAATTTAGTTTTCACATAATTATCATCCATTGAACTGGTAAAATAAGTTTCGGCTTTTGAACCACGACCATCAAGCAGCAATCCTGTTTCAATATCAAATGTTGTAGATAAATTGAATCTTCCCAGAATGCCCGCATTGAAAGTAGTGAGCATGTTATTATCTTCTGCGGTTCCTGATTTTTCGTTGGAAATATTGGCGAGGTTACCACCTCCCTGTACATAAACCTGGGCAATTGACGCATTGTACAATCCTACGCACAACGCAAGTGCAAACATTTTTTTCATTCTATTTATTTTAGTTTTCAAAAGTGGTTCCGTAAAACATTGCTTCCTTTTCAAAAACTTTGCCAATAGTTTTTAAAACAGAATTGTTTTTGTAAAACCTATACCCCATAACGCAGAAAGTTTCTTATTTTAATAAAGCCCGAAACACTTTTTCATTTACCTTAATGGGATATTGTTTTTTCAATTGCTCAATCCATTTTTCTTCAAGAAAATGCTGGTAATCGTTAATTACCAATCCGCGGGCTTCTTCAAAACTTCTCTGCTGATTGGCGGGATATAGTTTAATGATTTTTGTAAAAACTACAGTGCCATCATTTTTATTAATTACAGGTTGTGTTATTAAGCCTTCGGTAAAATTAGTTTTGTCCTCTACAGGAATCTGTGTCAACTCATATCTTCCTGAATCAGCCTGCACCTGCGATGAATGGTCGTTCATCACATCTTTCCACATTTTTCCTTTCTGCAATTCTTCCCTACTTTCTTTAGCCACATTTTCATTGGCGCAGGAAAATATAATAACACCGGCGCTTGCATTCCATACATATTTTTGTTGGTGTTGATTATAAAATTGTAAAAGTCCTGCGCTGTCCGCCGCCGCTTTCCCCCAAACTTTTCTTTCCATTACTTCAAAAAGCATATTGCCATCCTTAAACTCCTGGACCTGATCTTTAAATTCAGGGCTAAAATTTTGTAATCTCTTTCTGTAATTTTCTACTGCGGAAAAGGAAATAAATTCGGGCCATAGCGTTGTATAAGATTGATGCATCTGGCCAGGGACGACCTTACCTGAATTTCTTAAAAATAAAATCCAATCGCTCACGTTCACTCCTGATTGATTGTTATAAGAAAATAAAATCGTTTTTTCACTTACATTTCCTGAAGTAATGTTTTTGTTAGCCATCAAAGAAGTATCACTTACTTTCCAAAGATCGGGTTCGTTTATTGCCATTTTTTTATACCCGATCTTAGGAAGAATCTCTTTTATAAATTGCTGCTTTGCAGATTCAATACGACTGTCTTTTAAAACCTGTTGTTTTAAATTATACATAAATGCTTCCTCATTTTTAGAAGAAGGCACCGGCGTTGCAGCAATCCGCTTTATTATGTGAAATCCAAATTCTGTTTCAAATGGTTGAGAAATTTCATTGTCTTTTGTAAGTGAAAATGCTGCTTTCTCAAAAGCAGGATTGTATTTAGCTACGCCAAATTCGGGCATCTCTCCACCATTAAAATAAGTAGCCCGGTCATTACTGAATTCTTTGGCCATCGCCCCAAAATCAGCGCCATGCTGCAATTCATTATAAATGGAATCTGCTAATCTTTTTGTTTTCGCTCTCTCGTCAATAAATCCGGCAGGAGCCGTCAATAAAATCTGCGCCAGTTTTATTTTACCTACAGCATGTCTTTCTTCTATATTCTTAAAAATATGCCAGCCTTTTTTTGTCCGGTATGGAGCGCTTGATTGACCTGGTTTTAATCCGTACACCATGTTTTCAAATTCATAAGGCAAAGTAAAAACGGTGATAAATCCAAAATCATTTGCAACCACATTCACGCCGTTGGTATTTACTTTCTCCAAAGTTTCTTTTATACTTTTATCGGACCTCAACGTCTGGCTTACTTCGTTAATTGACTTAAAATAAATACTCGTATCCGTGTTTGCCGGAGCCTCCACAAAAAAATCAAGAACATGAATATCTTTCTGGCTTCTTGCAAAAGCTTCATTCATTAAAGCCTCTACTTTTTTATCATCCTTCAAATAATTCTCTTCTATCTGACTTCTGAAGTTTTGAAGATCAGCCTGCAATGCAGGAAGCGTATCAAGCTGTAAATCCTTTGCAGCCTGCACTTTCAATTTAAACAAGGTATAAAGATCAAGATACTCTTTAAGCGCTTTCCTTTCGTCGGGTGAAGCGGTTTTGTTTTTATTATACGCCCTTAAAAACTCTGATGTGGTTACTGGATGATTGCCGTAAGTAAAAAGTGTCTGGCTATAAGCAGAAAAAAGTAAAGAAAAAAATGCGAGCAGGAGTATGCCTTTTTTCATTGTTGTTTATAATTATACAAAAGAAAATTTTCAATTTTATCGCCCCGCATTATTCAAATTGCCGGCGGAATTGTTTTTAATTTTTGTCTGTAGCACTTCATCCAATTGCTCCAGCGTCAACTTTTTGGCAATGATCCTTTTGTCTTTATCTAAAAGGTAAAGCGTGGGCGTTTGTATCACATCATACAGTTGCTTGTATGATGGTCTTTTTTCTGCTTCTATTGCCTTCTTTTGTTCATCCGTTTCATAAACATGAATCCAGTTCTGCAAATGATGCTCATTTATAAATTCTTTCCACTTTTCTTTTTCATGAGCTTCTGCCAAAACCGCATAAATTTTTACACCTTCTTTTTTCCACTTCGCTTCGTACATAGAATCCAGCCGTGGCACCTCAGTCCTGCAATGGCCGCAGGTGGGATCCCAGAAAACAATAACGGTATAAGCCGCGTTAATATTATACAGTGGTTGAGATTTCCCGGCGCTGTCCACCATTTCAAGAGGAGCGGCAGGTATTCCGATTAAGTTAGACATCACCATGTAAGCGCGATTGGAAATGGCAGTCAATTGTTTTTCATTCAACCAATTGGAAACTCCCTTGGAATGATACTTTTCAAACAAATGAACAAACACGGCATCCTGTCCCATGTACTTTGGATTGATATATTCATCAGTAAGCCAGTTCAATAAAAATTTAAACATCTCTGGTGAAGACCTTGACAGCAACAGCAAATATTCCGCGTCCTTTATGGTTGAATCCGGCGCCGGAGAAACTACTTCCCTGAAATACCTTTCAACTTTTGGCAAAAAGAAAGGAGTACGAATAATACGGTCATCCATAAACGTAATTCCATCCCAATAATGTTTTTTATAGTACTGGTAATTATCAATAGAATCCTGCCTTGTTATGGGATGAATGTTTAAACCTTTAGGCTCTTTCATGCTGGTGAGTAAAGCAGCCAACATGGAAGCTGGATTCTTTGCGATAATATCATCCCGAAAATTATTTAGTTCGCCATTTAATTCACTGTATTTTTTTTCATGAAGAGCACTATCATTTTTTGATTGAGACGATTTAAAAGCTTCCAGTTCTTTTTGCATCAGTGCACCTTTTGCTGCCGCAAACTTTTGGTATTGCTGAAAAAGGATATTTTCTTTAGAGCCGGTTACAATGGTCTTGTTGATTAAATCCGTTGTATCTGCTTTGATGGTGATGTTTTGTCCTTTGTCAATGAGAAAATCATAAAATTTATTTTTACCGGGGAAAACGATTGAGTAAACACCGGGTGGTATTTTTTCTTTTTTTTGAAATATGGCTATGCCTTTTGAATTAACAATTGCCGAGTCTTCGATGTTCATATTCTTACCATAATAATAAGTAAGATAGGCGAGGCCACTTTTATAGTCAGGCGCTTCTAACGTAGCTTTAAACCCTTGGGCATACGAAAAAGAAAATGCCAGAAGCAATAACGGGAGCGTAAAAATAATCTTCATGGAATAAAAAAATAGGTAACAAAAATATCCAATTTGAATTGTAAAAAAATACGCCGCAAAATACTTAACATTTTAGATTGCGCTGCCAACCCTCACAAACAAAAACTATTTTTGCGCTCGTGAAGAAGAAAAAATTTACCCTCGAAAATGTTCCGGTTACAGGATATGCCGCAGGCGGAAAAGCACTTGCCCGTGTGGATGGGAAAGTAATATTTATAGATGGGGCCGTTCCCGGCGATGTGGCGGACGTGTTTGTAACCAAAAATAAAAAAGACTGGGCGGAAGGTAAAGCCGTGAAAATAAAAGAATACAGCGACGAAAGAGTGAAGCCGTTTTGTAAACATTTCGGTATTTGTGGTGGAAGCAAATGGCAAATACTGCCTTACCATAAACAATTAGAATACAAGGAACAGGAAGCCAGAGACGCCTTTAAAAGAATTGGTAAACTGGGTGAGGTTCCGGTTTTAAAAATATTGGGTTCTGAAAAAACGATTCATTACCGGAATAAATTAGAATTCACTTTTAGCAATAAAAAATATCTACTTCCTGACGAATTAAAAGCATTAGGAGAAAACGAATGGCCGGGAGGAGCAGTGGGTTATCATCTTCCCAGGGTGTATGATAAAGTCATTGACATTACAGAATGCTGGCTGATGGATGATGTAAATAATGAAGTAAGAAACTGCCTGCGCGATTATGCCAAAGAAAATAATTGTAGCTTTTATGATATCAAAGAACATACGGGTTGGCTAAGAAATATTATCATTCGCTATTGCACCACAGGAGAGTTAATGGTGAACATCGTTTTTGGTTACGACGATGAAGAGGAAAGAAAGAAGATAGGTAATTATTTATTAAAAAAGGTTCCCCAAATCACTACCTTATTATACACAATCAATCCAAAATGGAACGACAGTATATACGATTTGAATCCGAAAATTATTTCAGGGAAGGGCTATGTTATTGAGAAACTGGAAGAATTTAATTTTAAAATTTCGCCCAAATCCTTTTTTCAAACCAATACCCAACAAGCCGAAGTGCTTTACAATGTGGTAAAAGATTTTGCGGATTTAGGTGGGGAAGAAATTGTTTATGATTTGTATTGCGGTACCGGCAGTATTGGGATTTTTTTAAGCAAATCAGTAAAGAAAATAATTGGTGTGGATGCAATTGAAGAAGCCATTAACGATGCCAAAGAAAATGCAGTGCTCAATAATTTAGGCCACGCTTCATTTTACACAGGAGATGTAATTGAAATTTGCAATAATGAATTCTTTGAATTGCATGGCCGCCCGGATGTTGTGATTGTGGATCCGCCACGGGCAGGACTGCACGCAAAACTCATTGACAAACTGATTGAAATAGCTCCGCCAAAGATGGTGTATGTAAGCTGCAATGTAGCCACCCAGGCCCGCGACCTGCAATTACTTAATGAAAGATTTGTAGTAGAAAAGCTTCAGCCCGTTGATATGTTTCCGCATACACATCACATAGAGTGTGTGGCGTTGTTGAAATTGAAGTAAAAAGATTTTTAATAACCATAACAATACCTTTAAATTAAAATATAATTCATTGTAACTTTAAAGGCAGGTATTCCATTTATCAATAAATTTAAACTCAATAATATATGCCAACTAAAAAAATCATTGTAGTATTCGGCGCCACCGGCGCACAGGGCGGTGGTGTTGCCCATGCCATTCTTAATGACCCTAATTCTGAATTCGCTGTCCGGGCAGTAACCAGGGATCCGGATTCAGAGAAAGCGAAGGCCCTCGCCCAATTGGGCGCCGAAATAGTGACCGCGGACATTGATGATCCTCAAAGCATGAAGCGCGCGTTGGAAGGAGCTTACGGCGCTTTTTTCGTAACGTTTTACTGGGCACATTTTTCTCCGGAAAAAGAGTATGAAGAAGCTCGCAGTATGGCTGAAGCCGCTAAAGAAGCCGGCCTGCAACACGTGATTAAATCCACACTTGAAGATACCCGCAAATGGGTGCCGCTGGACGATAATCGCATGCCCACCCTGCAAGGTAAATACAAGGTTCCCCACTTTGATGCAAAAGGAGCCGCAGACCATTTCTTCACTGACCTGGAAGTGCCGGTTACTTTTTTGCTGGCTTCATTTTACTGGGACAATCTTCTCTCTGGCGGCCCTGCAAAAGGACCCGATGGTAAGCTATACCTAACCTTCCCTCTGGATGATAAAAAGATGGCTGGTATTGCTTCTGAAGATATTGGTAAATGCGCTTACGGCATTTTTAAGAAAGGAAAGGAGCTGATCGGTAAAAACATTGGCATTGCTGGGGAACAACTTACCGGGCAGGAAATGGCAAAGGAACTTTCAGAAGCGCTGGGAAAAGAAGTATTGTTTAATAACGTAACGCCTGAAACCTTCCGTGGCTTTGGCTTTCCGGGGGCAGACGACCTGGGCAATATGTTTCAATTCTACCGCGACTTCGATGAGGTATGCAACAACACCCGCGATGTCAACTTTTCGAGGGAACTGAACCCCGAATTAAAATCGTTTAAACAATGGCTGGCAGAAAATGCAAAAAAGATTAAGATTGCATAATGGGAGGGTTTTGATAATCGGGTATCAATGTCAAGGATGACGACTTCTTATTGATTATTTCTAACTACTCCCTGTGTTCTCCGGTAGAATGGTTCTGATTTTTGAAGCCTGGTTATTTACTCTTAGCAGGAATAAAATTCATAGAAATTGAATTTACACAATGCCGGATATTTTTGGAGGTAAGGCCTTCCCCTTCAAAGACGTGCCCTAAATGACCACCACATTTCGCGCAAACAATTTCTGTACGCATGCCATCTGCGTCT
>DATCWN010000555.1:0-3443 GCA_036566285.1 Hanamia sp. | reverse complement strand
TATAATCAGCAGCATTTGCAGTAACTACGGGGGCCAGTCCACGCACCTGCCTTAATTCATTCAGGCGGTTGATACCTGCTAAACCTTGTGCTTCTGCGCTTATAAGATACATCTCTGCGATACGGGAAATAATGATTGGCTCATAGTTCCAGAACTTATTGACCATGATCAATCCATTGTTGTTGTAGTTGGTAAAAGAGGTAGAAGTTCTGGTATCGGCAGGGGTAAAGAGATCCTGGAATTCCTGCGAAGGCAGGTAAACATAACTGCCTCTTTGCGGAAACGCATTCGTGGTAAATAAAGTATAAAGGCCTGTGTTTACAAAGGAAGGGTTTGTATTAGCGACGAGGCCTGTTTCATTGCTGAGGTATTTGAAACCAAAAATGAGTTCTTTATTACCCACTGTATGATACACTTTGGAGTAATCGGTTTCCAAACTAAATTTTGGGTTATTGATCAGGCCTTCCGCCAGGGTTGTTGCAGTGGCATTATCTCCTGTATATAGGGCTACGCGTGCCATTAAAGCTTGTGCAGCTTCCTGTGAAACATTGTATTGAGGATCCAGGGAAATAGAGGAAATAGGAGGCAGATCGGTGATAGCTGCCTGCAGGTCACTTTTGATTAAGGCCCATGTCTCAGCTAAGGAACTGCGCTTTACAAAATTGGCTGTTGGCTCGGTCACCAAAGGAACACCGCCCCAGCGAATGGCGAGGTTGAAGTATCCGTAAGCCCTGAAATACTTTGCGGTGGCCGCTATCTGTTTATTAGATGCGGTGGACTCAAGCTTGCCCAGTGTTTGCAAAAGCGTATTACAGTTGAAGATACCATTGTAGTAACCCCACCACATTTGATAGACAATATTGTTAGATGCTTTTACGGTGCCCTGAACGAAATCAACAAGGTCGCCACTGTTAAAAAGATTGGAGTTGGTCAGGTTCTCGCCCATTAAATCACCCAACACATAAGAATAGGAGGTGGGATTATTCTGGAAAGACCGGTAAACCCCTGTTAATAGCTGCTTCACTTCATTTTGTCCCAGGTTAGTGGGATTGATGGCTCCTTTCGGCTGAATATCTATTTGTTTTTTACAGGAGATGCCTGGAAGCACAAACAATAAAGCAAGGAGGATTATATTTCTGATTTTCATGACTAACATTTTAAATAAATATTTTGATTAAAACTTTGCGTTGAACCCAACCATAAATGATCTTAATTGAGGAACCGTTCCGGCATCTAAGCCCATATTACGCGGGTCTATAAGATAACTTACTTCCGGATCGTAGCCCATATACTTTGTAAAGGTTAAGAGGTTCTGTGCGCTTACATAGAGGCGAACGCTTTTTAGCACAGCTATATTTTGTGGTTCGAAAGTGTAACCCAGTGTTATATTTTTTATGCGGAAGTAAGAGCCGTCTTCCAGGAACCGGGTAGAGATCTGCTTATTGTAATTGCCATTTGCTGTAGGCCAAATAGCCCGTGGCACGGTATTACTGGTTCCTGCACCTTCCCAGCGGTGGTCTGTAGTGGTGGAAAGCATATTGAATTGATTGCCACCTACGCCATCAACGCCATCTCCAAAGCTGTTTCCTCTCCAGTAAGAAAATATTTTGTTTCCATGGCTAAAAGAGGCAAAGATATTCAGGTCAAGATGTTTGTAAGAAAAGGTGTTGGTTAAGCCGCCAAAGAAATCAGGGGTTGATTTGCCCACCACCTCTCTGTCTGCTGCATTGATAATCCCATCATTATTGACATCGTCGAACTTCACATCTCCCGCACGCACGCCTTTGGCAAGTAAACCAGCAGGTATCTCATTGTCGGCTTGATAGATGCCAATTTGTTTCAGCATATAAAATGTTCCTACGGATTGGCCTACCTGCAGAATATGATAATTGTCGGTGGGTATTGGCGCGTTGTTATTCAACTTTGTTACGTTATTACGGATAAAGGAACCATTAAGGCTGGTGCTCCATTTAAAATCGCCTACCAGATTTTTAGAACTTAATCCTAATTCAAAGCCTTTATTTTGTATTGACCCGATATTAAGTGTTTGCGTAGTAAACCCGGTGGTGGAGCCTACCGGCAAATTGAATAAGAGGTCGTTGGTGTTTTTTATGAAATAATCAGCAACAAAACTCAGCCTGTAATTAAAGAAGTCTGCATCTATCCCGATGTTAGTTTGATTGGCCTTTTCCCAAACCAGGTTTTGATTACCTTTTTGTGTAACAGCCAACCCGATCTGCTGGTTGTAATTATTTCCCCCGGTGGTTAGCGGAAAGCTGGAAAAATCTCCAATGCCTTCCTGGTTACCCGTTAAACCATAACTGGCCCTTAGTTTAAGATTACTTAACCAATTTACATCGCTAAGAAACGATTCCTGTGAAAGGCGCCAGGCTATGGATGCTGAGGGAAAAGTGCCGTATTGCTTGTTGGCCGCGAACCTGGAAGATCCATCACGCCTTACTGCTACGGAAAACAGGTATTTATCGGCATAAGAAAGGTTAACTCTTGAAAGATAAGATTCTAAAGAATGAGCCGTCCAGTTGGTATAAGCCTGGTTGATCCGCGCTGCAGAGCTGATGTAACCAAATGCAGGAGATGGAAAATCCCTTCCATCAATATAGCTTTCTTCTGAAGTATATTTTTGATAAGTATGTCCCGCAACTGCGTTGATTACCAGTTTACCAAAGGTTTTATCGTAGGTAAGCAAATTTTCAATTAAAATATTGTTACCCAGGTTTCTGTAATCATAATTGACACCAAGTGGCTTACCATAAGGATGGTTTTGAGTATAATAAAGGTAATCCTGGTAGTAAGCAATATCAGTACTTACTGACGGTTTGTAAGATAAGCCATCCAATATCTTTACGGTAGCATTGAGCGTTGCAAGTGCCCTGTAAATTTTATTTTTTGACGTTTCTTCTTTTAATACCTGTACTCCATTGTGCCGCAAAACATCAACGCCACCCACTGAATAAGTGCCATCTGCTTTATAAGGTACATCGTAAGGCCTCTGCTCCAAAGCCCGGCTTAAAATTGCGTTTCCGGCAATGTCACTGGGCACCCGGTTGTCCATGGTATTGCTAAGAGCTGTGGTAAAACCAATATTGATTCTTTCAGAAATTTTATGATCCAAATTAAGGCGAACGGAAAAGCGTTGAAATTGACTGGTTTTGATAATGCCATCCTGATTGAAATAATTTAAGGACGCATAAAATTTGGTTTTAGCATTTCCTCCACGTACGGACAGATCATAATTGCTTAAGGGAGCATTTTTATCCGTTAACAGGCCCACCCAATCAGTGTCGGGGATCTTAACTGCACGAGGATCGGATAAAGGTGCCAGAAAACCTGCCATGCCTTCTGTAAGATTATTCTGTAGATTATAGTTGTTGCGTGCTTCATTAAGTACCGTAAAATATTCAGTAGTATTAGCCAGTGGAATC